>NZ_JADCQA010000002.1:265305-383827 GCF_014947095.1 Stenotrophomonas sp. B2
TGGGTCCGGTTGCGGGGGTGTGAGCGGCATGGATGCCGCGACCAAGCCCCCATGGACGGGTTTACGGCGTCCCCCGCAACCGGACCCACCCCGCGGTCCCACACATAGCCAGCTGTTGCCGTTGCTTCGGCTTGAGGCTTCGGCAGGTGCAGGGCGGCAGCCCTGCAAACCAGCCCCCCCTCAGCGCTCGGAATGCCCGCTCTGGTCGTAATCGCGCGGACTGAACAGTTCCGGCTGGATCAGCTCGATGAACGCTCGTGCCTGCGCCGACAGCGCCCTGCCGCGGCGCACGATCACGCCATAGCTGCGCTCCGGGAACCAGCGCTTCATCGACCGCGCCGCCAGTCGCTCGTGGTCGGTCTCGTTCAGGCACAGCGCCGGCACGATGGAAATACCCATGCCCATCGCCACGTACTGCTTGATTACTTCCCAGCCGCCCACCTCGAGGGCGACGGTGTACGCGATGCGATGGCGCTGGAACACCTGGTCGACCAGACGGTAGGTGATCTGCCGCTTCGGCGGCAGCACCAGCGGATAGCGGGCGATGTCGGCCAGCTCCAGCTCCGCGCCCCGGGCCAGCGGATGGTCATGCGGCGCGATCAGCACCTGCTCGAAACGATAGGCCGGGGCGTAGCTGAGGTCGGCGGGCACGTCGGTCATCGAGCCGATGGCAAGGTCAGCGGCGTCCTCGCGCAACAGGTCGGTGCCGTCCGCGCTGATCGCGTTGTGCAGGGTCAGGCGCACGTCCGGGTGATGCATGCGGAAGCGCTCGACGATCTTCGGCAGCAGGTACAGGATGGTCGAACTGTTGGCCGCGATGTTCAGTTCGCCCGCATCCAGCCCGCGCACCTTGTCGCGGAAGCGCGCCTCCAGCCCGTCCAGGCTCTCCACCAGCGGTTGCGCCATTTCGTACAGCAGCTGGCCCTCGCGGCTGGGCACCAGGCGGCGGCCGCTGCGCTCGAACAGCGGCACGCCCAGCTCCCGCTCCAGCGCCTGCAATTGCAGGCTGATGGCCGGCTGGCTGACGAAAAGCGCCTCAGCCGCCCGTGAGACTGAACCCAGACGCACGGTCTGGCAGAACGCACGCAAGGGTTTCAGGCGGTCGGATTTGTAGGAAAAACGAGGACTTGGCGAGCTGCGCGTGGTCATGGCGTAACGAGTATTAGCACAATTTATGTAAATCATTGCAAAAACTGTTTTGCCAAATACTGAGCGCCAGCGGCACGGTGGAGACGTTCCCCACTGCTGGAGTCGTCCCATGTCCGCCGTCGCTTCCGCTGTTCCCTCCCCCGCCGCCAAGGCCACGCCCGGCATCGCCCTGGCGACCCGGGTGGCCGGCCAGGACACCCTGCTGCCGGCGCCGCTGCTGGCCCTGCTGGTGTCGCTGCACCGGGCGGTGGAGCCGGGTCGGCAGGCGCGGCTGCAGGCTCGCCGTGAGCGCCAGGCGTTCTTCGACCGCGGCGGCCTGCCGGACTTCCGTGAGGACACCGCCGCGATCCGCAGCGGCGACTGGACCGTCGCACCGCTGCCAGCCGCGCTGCAGGACCGCCGCGTCGAGATCACCGGCCCGACCGATCCGAAGATGGTCATCAACGCGCTGAACTCCGGCGCCAAGGTGTTCATGGCCGACTTCGAGGATTCGACCTCGCCGACCTGGCGCAACCTGCTGGCCGGGCAGCAGTCGCTGGCCGCTGCGGTGCGTGGTGACCTGGAGTACACCGCGGCCAATGGCAAGCACTACACCCTGCGCCCGTACGACGAGCAGGCCGTGCTGATCGTGCGCCCGCGTGGCTGGCATCTGGACGAGAAGCACGTCCGCATCGATGGCCAGTTCCTGGCCGGTGGGCTGTTCGACGCGGCGGTGTTCGCCTTCCACAACGCCCGCACGCTGCAGCGCAAGGATCGTGGCCCGTACTTCTACCTGCCCAAGCTGCAGAGCATGGAAGAGGCGGCCCTGTGGGAGACCGCGCTGTCGCACATCGAAGGCATGCTGGGCCTGCCGCACGGGCAGATCAAGGTGACCGTGCTGATCGAAACGCTGCCGGCGGTGTTCGAGATGGACGAGATCCTGCACGCGCTGCGCGACCGCATCGTCGGCCTGAACTGCGGGCGCTGGGACTACATCTTCTCTTACCTGAAGACCTTCCGCCGCCACGCCGACCGCGTGCTGCCCGAGCGCGGCCAGGTGACCATGACCCAGCCGTTCCTGAAGGCGTATTCGGAACTGCTGATCCAGACGTGCCACCGCCGGGGGGCACATGCGATGGGCGGCATGGCGGCGCAGATTCCGATCAACAACGACGCCGCTGCCAACGAGCAGGCGATGGCGCGTGTGCGTGCCGACAAGCTGCGCGAGGTGAGTGCAGGCCATGACGGCACCTGGGTCGCGCATCCGGCGCTGATTCCGGTGGCGATGGCGATCTTCGACGAGCACATGCCTGCGCCCAACCAGCACCACGTCCTGCGTCAGGACGTGCGCGTGGGCCGCGACGAACTGATCGCGCGTCCGCCGGGCACCATCACCCGCGCCGGCTTCGAGGGCAATGTCGAAGTCTGCGTGCGCTACCTGGCCGCGTGGCTGGACGGCAACGGTTGCGTGCCCATCCATCACCTGATGGAAGACGCGGCCACCGCCGAGATCAGCCGCAGCCAGTTGTGGCAGTGGTTGCATACCCCGGGCCAGCAGCTGGACGACGGCACTGCCATCGACCTGGCACTGCTCGACACCACCCTGGCGCAGCTGCCCGCACGCCTGGGTGATACCACGGCGCTGCCCGGCGGCGCGCGCATCGGCGAAGCCATCGCCCTGCTTGGCGAACTGAGCCGCAACGATGAACTGACCGACTTCCTGACCCTGCCGGCCTACGCGCGCATCGACTGATCCCCGCGCCCGCTCCACGCCGCTTCCCTTCCCGCTGCACGCACCACTGAACTGGAGATAGACATGAGCACCCTGCCCACTGCCGAACAGATCCAGCACGACTGGGATACCAACCCGCGCTGGGAAGGCATCCAGCGCAACTACAGCGCCGCCGACGTGGTGCGCCTGCGCGGCACTGTCCATATCGAGCATTCGCTGGCCCGGCTGGGCGCGGAGAAGCTGTGGAAATCGCTGCACGAGCGCGAGTTCGTCAACGCGCTGGGCGCACTGACCGGCAACCAGGCCATGCAGCAGGTCAAGGCCGGCCTGAAGGCCATCTACCTGTCCGGCTGGCAGGTGGCGGCCGATGCCAACCTGGCCGGGCAGATGTATCCGGACCAGTCGCTGTATCCGGCCGATTCGGTGCCGGCGGTGGTCAAGCGCATCAACAACACGCTGCTGCGCGCCGACCAGCTGCATCACGCTGAAGGCAAGGACGACATCGATTTCCTGCAGCCGATCGTAGCCGATGCCGAGGCCGGCTTCGGTGGCGTGCTCAATGCGTTCGAACTGATGAAGGCGATGATCGAAGCCGGCGCCGCGGGCGTGCATTTCGAGGACCAGCTGGCATCGGTGAAGAAGTGCGGCCACATGGGCGGCAAGGTGCTGGTGCCGACCCGCGAGGCCATCGAGAAGCTCAACGCGGCGCGGCTGGCGGCCGATGTGCTGGGTGTGCCGACCCTGCTGGTGGCGCGCACCGACGCAGAAGCGGCCGACCTGCTGACCAGTGACATCGACGGCAACGATAAGCCGTTCACCACCGGCGAGCGCACCGTCGAAGGCTTCTACAAGACCCGCAACGGCCTGGAACAGGCCATCAGCCGCGGCCTGGCCTATGCACCGTATGCCGATCTGGTGTGGTGCGAGACCGGCAAGCCGGACCTGGAGTTCGCGCGCAGGTTCGCCGAAGCCATCCATGCGAAGTTCCCCGGCAAGCTGCTGGCCTACAACTGCTCGCCGAGCTTCAACTGGAAGAAGAACCTGGACGACGCCACCATCGCCAAGTTCCAGAAAGAGCTGGGCAGCTATGGCTACAAGTTCCAGTTCATCACCCTGGCCGGCTTCCACGCGCTGAACTACGGCATGTTCAACCTGGCCCACGGTTACGCGCGCCGGCAGATGAGCGCCTTCGTCGAGCTGCAGGAGGCGGAGTTCGAAGCGGCCGAACGCGGCTTCACCGCGGTCAAGCACCAGCGCGAGGTCGGCACCGGTTACTTCGACGCGGTCACCCAGGCGATCCAGCAGGGACAGTCCTCCACCACCGCGCTGACCGGTTCGACCGAAGAAGAGCAGTTCCACAGCGAACGCGCGGCCTGATCCAACGGTGGCCGTGCGATCGGCTGCCGACACCGCTCAGGGTGGCCAGGGAAGGGCCAGACAACGCCGGCCGGTCGGGGGACCTGCCGGCGTTGTTGTATCCCCTCGGCCCGGTCCCGCATGGCATCCGCGTCAATCGGGCGCACGCCTCGCCACGCAACTTGGCCCAAACCCTGTGAAGACGGGCATCAGCTTGATCCGGCAGGAATTTTTACGGACAGTCGTGCTCCCAAGGTGCAGCCCCCGGTCTCCACGCACCTACCGGCTGTCGATTCGTAAAAATGAGATAGGGCGCACACTTTAAAGCGGTGCTATGCTCCGCGGCTCACCAGGGGACGCTGGCGGCGGGTGCAGGGAATGACCGGCAGGGGTGCGGCCGAGAACACTGATGCAACGACCGGTATCGCCCATGTGGCGATGGCCGAGATCGTGCATGCGCTGCTGTCCGATGCCGAGGTCGCATTGTTCGCCAGATTCGGCCGGCCGCGCCGGCTCGAAGCCGGGCAGTGGCTGTTCCAGCGCGGCCATCGTGGCGAGCGCATGTATGTGATCCTGGAAGGCCGTATCGAACTGGATTTCGGCGAGGATCTGGTGATCAAGGTCCTCGGCCACCAGGAGTTCTTCGGCGAGCTGGGCCTGCTGGTCGGCGATCACCTGCGCAGTGCCGGTGCACGTGCGCTGGTCGATTGCCAGGTGCTGGAACTGGGGCCGGCCGATTTCCAGCGTCTGGTCGATGCCGATCCAGGGCTGGTGGCCTACTTCCTGCGCCGTACGATCATGCGCGTGCTGACCAACGAGCAGGCCCTGATCAGCCAGCTGCGGCGCCGCAACCACGATCTGGAAACGGCGCTCGACAATCTGTACATCACCACCCACCAGCTCACGCACACCCGTGAGCTGGTGCGTACCGACGAACTGACCGGGCTGCACAACCGCCGCGGGCTGACCCTGTACCTGCAGGAGTGCCGGGCCGATGGGCAGGGCGCACCGCAGGGCCTGCTGCTGATCGATTGTGATCGCTTCAAGCAGATCAACGACCGGCACGGTCACCAGGCCGGCGACCGGGTGCTGCAGAGCATGGGCAACATCCTGCGCTCGATGGCCGGCGAACACGACCTGGCCTGCCGCCTGGGCGGCGATGAGTTCTGCCTCATCCTGCGGCGCGGCACCCACGAAATCGTGCAGCATGCCGCCGAGTTCATCCTCAGCGCGGTGCATGGTCTACTCGAACGCAGCCATGGCACGCCCCATGTGAGCCTGGTGAGCATCGGCGCCAGCCTGCTGGCGCCGGATGCGGACTGGAGCGAGTGGTATGCGCGTGCGGACCGAGCGCTGTACCAGGCCAAGCGCGATGGCGGCAACTGCCTGCGCTGGGTGGACGCGCCGGACGGGCACTAGAGCGGAGACACCGGTGATGAAGGGCGACAAAGGAACGTCGGCGCCACACAACCAGCAGCTGCGCGCGCTGCTGTTCACCGACCTGTGCGATTCGCTGCAGCTGGTTGAGCGGATCGGTGATGTGGCGGCGGCCGAGCTGTTCCAGCAGCATGACCGTCTGGTGCTGGGTCTGCAGCAACGCTGGAACGGGCAGCTGATCGACCGTTCCGACGGCCTGTTCGTACTGTTCGAGCGCACCATCGATGGCGTCGGTTTTGCCCTGGCCTACCAGACTGCGGTGGAGGCGCTGGGGCGTGAGCGCGGCATCGTGCTGCGCGCGCGTGCGGGCCTGCATGTCGGTGACGTGCTGTTGTGGAACAACAGTGCCGAAGCAATGGCCCATGGCGCCAAGCCGGTGGAGGTGGAGGGCCTGGCCAAGCCGATGGCGGCGCGGCTGATGCAGCTGGCCTGGCCGGGCCAGGTGTTGCTGTCGGCCACCGCCGAGCAGATGGCACGGCGCGCTACCTCCACGCTGCCCTGGGCCAGCGAGGCGCTGCGCTGGAAGCACCATGGGCGCTGGCGCTTCAAGGGCATCACCGAGCGCCAGGATGTGTTCGAGATAGGCCTGCGTGGCAGTGCGCCGCTGCGTCGACCGCGCTCGGGCGAGAAGGCATGGCGCGATCTACCCTTGTGGCGGCGTCCCGCGGCCGTGGTCACCGAGGCCGCGCTGGCGGTGACGCTGGGCGTGCTGCTGTGGATGCTGCTGCGCCCGGCGCCGGCCATCGCCTTCGCCGAACGGGACTGGGTGATCCTGGCCGCGGTGCAGAACACCACCGCCTATCCGCAGCTGGACAGCAGCCTGGAGCAGGCGCTGTACATCAGCCTGGGTCAGTCACGCTTCGTCAACATCCTCAGCGAGTTGAAGGTGCGCGACACCCTGCAGCTGATGCAGCGCTCGCCACAGGCACGGCTGGACCGAGGCCTGGCCATCGAGGTGGCCCTGCGCGACGGCGCACGCGCGGTGCTGGTACCGAGCGTGCTCGAGCTCAACGGCAAGGTGCGGGTCAGTGTCGAAGTGGTCGATCCGCGCAGCGGGCAGACCGTGTATACGCGCTACGCCGATGGTCGAGGCCTGGAATCGATCCTGACCTCCACCGACCACGTGGTGGCGGCGCTGCGCGCCGACCTGGGCGAAGCGTTGCGTGATGTCGGTCGCGATCAGCGACCGCTGCCCACCGTGGCGACGGCCAATCTCGATGCCCTGCATGCCTACGCCAAGGGCGTCGATGCCACGGCGGCCGCCCGCTACGACGACGCACTGATGTTCTACGAGCAGGCCACCCGGCTCGATCCCGCATTCGCCTTTGCCTATGTGGGGCAGATGACCATCCAGCACGCCAAGGGCAACCTGGAGCAGGCCGCCGTGCTGTACCGAAAGGCGGTCAGCCAGCGTGCCCACCTGACCGCACGCGACCAGCTGTACCTGGACGCGTGGGCAGCGGATTTCGCAGGTGCACCGCCCATGCGCATCGCCGACAAGTGGCGCCTGCTGACCGAGCTGTACCCGGACGACCCGGCCGGTTGGATGAACTACGCCAAGATCCTGTACACCCAGGGCGACTATGACGGCGCCCTGGCCGCAACACAGCCGCTGCTGGCCCGCCAGCATTCTCGGCGTGCGCTGGTGCTGGTGTTCGTGGCGCGGGTGCAGCTGGCCCGTGGCGAAGTCGCCGCAGCCGAAGCGGCGCTGCGTGGCGCACGCCTTCATCCGGGCTGGAATGGCGATGGCATGGAGCCGGTGATCGCCGCGCTGGCTGGTGATTTCGAGGCCGCCAATGCCGGCTTTGCGGCGATGCCCGTATCGGGGCCGGGGACGCGCATGCTGCGCGCGGCGGTGCTGGCCATGCAGGAGCGCGCGCACGAGGCAGCCACCGACATGCGGCAGGTGGCTGCCCAGTGCACGACGGTCGGTGGGCTGTGCGACATCTACGCGCTGCAGGCACTGGCCTGGCGCGAACAGGAAGGCGACCACGTGACGGCGCAGGAATACCTGCGTGTGCTGGACCGGGCGCTGGCCGCGGTCGACCGTCGCCATCCTGCGCCAGCGCGCCGCAATGCATTCATCGCCCTGGCGGCGGCCTATCATGCCGCGCGCGCAGGCCACGCCTCGGTGGTGATGCAGCGCAGGGACCCGCTGCAGGCCCTGCCCGAGCGCGACGCGGATCCGCGTCTGCGCGAGCTCTGGAACCTGCTGCGTGCCCGCATGGCCTTCGACCAGGGTGACCTGGACCAGGCGCAGGACCTGCTGGCGCAGCAGCCGTCGGCGAACCTGTTCCAGTGGCGGGTGCTGCAGCTGGATCTGGTGACCGCGCGCGGCGACCAGGCCGCGGTCGCACGGCAGGCGGCGTGGCTGCAGCGCCACGCCGGCCTGGCATTTGCTGAAGACACCGGTGACTACGCTCTGTTGCCACTGAATGCGATGGATGTGCAGCGGCTGGCGGCAGGCCGCGCCGCCGCAGTGATGCCTGACAAGAGCACGGTGGCCGCGCCCTGAGGCCGGTCTATCGATCCAGGCCGGGCAGGCCATCCTCGAACAGGAACGGCACGGTGAACGAGGCACGCGCGTCCAGCAGCTCCCGCAGGCGCGGAGCGGCCTTGGCGAACTCGGCCTTGCTGCCCAGCGTGGCCAGCGGCGTATGGCAGGCGCGCACGCAGTCTTCATCGGCGCCCAGATCGAGCAGTGCCTGGCCCGGATCAGCGGCGAAAGCCTTGCGGAAGTCATCGTCGCTGGACAGGCGTTCCAGCAGCTGCTGGACGACGTGGGTGGGAAGCGGTGAAGAAGACATGGCGTGCAACCGACGGGCTGGGAAAATGGAAGTATCGGCGGCGATCGTGCGAAGTTGATGGCAGGCACGTGCATCGCGCTATGATCGGCGCCCCCGCAGGCCTTTCGATTGCACGCCGATGAGATTCCGCCGTTGCCGGACACTGTTCGTCGAGCCGGTCGAACGCCCGGCCTTTGCATTGGCCGACCTGATGGCCGGCGGCACCGGGGTGACCTTCGAGCAGCGGCTGCAGGTGCGTACCGCCCACCTGCCTTCGGCATGCGAGATCGATGCAGACAGCTGCGCCTGGCTGTTGGCCTGCAGCGCCGAGCATTGGCAGCCGATGCCGGAGGATGCGGCCTGCCGCCGCCGCGTACTGGCGCTGCTGCAGCAGGGACTGCTGGTCAGCGAAGATCCGGCCCATGCCGAGGCCTGTGCGGCCGAGCAGCGCGTGCGCGACAGCCACTGGTGGCCGCTGTCGGCGCTGCACTACCAGCAATCCTGCTGGGATGGCGTGGACAGCAGCGCGGACATGCAGCGTCAGCAGCTGGTGACCGCGCGCGACCTGGTCCGCAGCTTCGGCAATCCGCCGCCGGAGGCGCCGCCACGCCAGCCCGGCGCGCTTGCGCTGCCCCGCTGCGATGATGATCCGATGCAGGAACTGCTGCAGGCGCGTGCCACCTGCCGGAATTTCGATGCGACCCGCGCGCTGCCGCTGCCGTTGCTGGCACGGCTGCTGCAGCAGGTGCTGATGGCGCAGGCACAGGTGGAAACCGATCCGGACGTGCGGTTCCTGAAGAAGAACGTGCCCTCGGCCGGCAGCCTGCATCCGCTGGAAGCCTATCTGATGGTGCGCGACGTGCAGGGCCTGGCGCCGGGGCTCTACCATTACCACGCAGTCGCGCATGAACTGGCCCCGCTGCCGGTGCAGCCCGACGATCCCGCAGGGTTCCGCCTGCGCCTGCTGGCGGGCCAGCACTGGTTCGCCGATGCCCACGTGCTGCTGGTACTGGTGTGCCGCTTCGAGCGCACCTTCTGGAAGTACCGCAACCACGCCAAGGCCTACCGTGCGGTCATGCTCGACGCCGGGCACATCTCGCAGGCGTTCTACAGCGCGGCCACCGCACAGGGCCTGGGCGCGTTCGTCACGGCGGCCATCAACGAGGCCGAGGCCGCGCGCGCGCTTGCCCTGCAGCCGATGGCGGAAGGCGCGCTGGCGGTATGCGGCTTCGGCTGGCGCGCGGCAACGATGCAGACCTCGGAGATGGACCCGGCGGGCCGTGTCTGGCCCGCCAGGATCACGCCGTAGCGTGGCTCAGGCCGCTTCGAAGTCGACCAGCACCGCGCCGTCCCCGACCTGGTCGCCGGCCTTCGCCCGGTAACCCTTCACTGTGCCGTCGGCCGGTGCCTGCAGGGTGTGCTCCATCTTCATCGCCTCGAGTACCACCAGCGGCGTGCCGCGCTTGACCTGGGCACCGGCCTCGACCAGCGTGGCCACGATCCTGCCGGGCATCGGCGCCAGCAGGCTGCCTGCATCGGCCACCGCATGCTCCGACTCGCCGACCGGGTCGTGCAGGGTGAAGCGGTGCTGGCCATCGGCGCCGAACAGATACAGCTGGTCACCCTCGCGCAGCAGCTGCAGTGACCAGCGACGGCCGTCCAGCTGCACCGTCAGGTGCTGGCTGTCGAGGCGACCGAGCACCGACTGCGGGGCCGCATCATCACATTGCACACGCCAGCCATCGGCCTGTGCCCACACCTTCAGCACGTGCCGGCGCTCTCCCTGCTGCAGCGGCAGCACGCGGGGCGCGGGCGCACCCAGGCGCCAGCCATCCTGTGCGCGCCAGGGCGAATGGGGATCGCGCGGGTCGCTGCCGGCGTCGGCCGTGCTGGCAACAGCAGCGACCGCGGCCAACTGCCACAGTGCATCGTCGCTGTCACCGACGGCACTCAGGGCGGCCTGCTCGCGTTCGATCAGTGCGGTATCCAGCCGGGCGTGTGCGAATGAATCGGTGTGGACCAGCCGGCGCAGGAAACCGGCATTGGTGGTCACGCCCACCACCTGGCAGTCGGCCAGCGCCTGGCTCATGCGGCGCAATGCGCTGTCGCGGTCCACATCCCAGACGATCAGCTTGGCGATCATCGGGTCGTAATACGGCGTGATGGCGTCGCCTTCCTCCACGCCGGTATCCACGCGCACGTTGGCCGAGGCCGCCGGCAGGCGCAGCCGACGCAGGGTACCGGTGGACGGCAGGAAGCCGCGGTCGGCATCTTCGGCGTACAGCCGTGCTTCGATCGCGTGGCCGTGGATGGCCAGCTGGTCCTGGCGCAGCGGCAGTGGCTGGCCGCAGGCCACGCGCAGCTGCCATTCCACCAGGTCGGTACCGGTGATGAACTCGGTGACCGGGTGCTCGACCTGCAGGCGGGTGTTCATTTCCATGAAGTAGAAATCACCGTCCGGGCCGGCGATGAACTCCACCGTGCCCGCGCCGACGTAGCCCACGGCGCGTGCAGCGTCGACCGCCGCCTGGCCCATCGCCGCGCGGCGCTCGGCACTCATGCCCGGTGCCGGGGCCTCTTCCAGCACTTTCTGGTGCCGGCGTTGCACCGAGCAGTCACGCTCGAACAGGTAGACCGCATCACCGTGGCTGTCGCCGAACACCTGGATCTCGATATGGCGCGGTCGCTCGACATACTTCTCGACCAGCACATGGTCGTTGCCGAACGCCGAGGCGGCCTCGCGCTGGCAGCTGGCCAGCGCATCGATGAAGTCCTCGCTGCGTTCGACCTTGCGCATGCCCTTGCCGCCACCGCCGGCGCTGGCCTTGATCAGCACCGGATAGCCGATCGTATCGGCCTGCGCGCGCAGGAAGTCCGGCGCCTGCTGGTCACCGTGATAACCCGGCGTCAGCGGCACGCCGGCTTTGGCCATCAAGGCCTTGGCCGCGCTCTTGTCACCCATCGCGCGGATCGCGCTGGCCGGCGGCCCGATGAAGGTGATGCCGGCGGCGGCACAGGCATCGGCGAAGTCGGCGTTCTCGGACAGGAAGCCGTATCCGGGATGGATCGCCTGCGCGCCGCTCCGGCGTGCGGCGTCGAGCAGGGCCTCGCCGCGCAGATAGCTCTCGCGTGCCGCGGCCGGCCCGATGTGGATGGCCTCGTCGGCCAGGCGCACGTGGCGGGCGTTGCGGTCCGCATCGGAATACACCGCCACTGTGGCGACGCCGAGGCGGCGGCAGGTGGCGATGACGCGGCAGGCGATTTCGCCACGGTTGGCGATCAGGACTTTGGTGAACATGGCGACAGGCTCGGTCATGGCGCGGGTTACATGCGGAACACGCCGAAGCGCGTCTGCTGCGGGGCGGCGTTGAGGCTGGCCGACAGCGCCAGGGCCAACACCCGACGGGTATCGGCCGGATCGATCACGCCGTCGTCCCACAGGCGCGCGCTGGCGTAGTACGGGTGGCCCTGCTGCTCGAACTGCTCGCGGATCGGCGCCTTGAACGCGTCCTCTTCCGCGGCTGGCCATTGCCCGCCCTTGGCTTCGATGCCATCGCGACGCACCGTGGCCAGCACGCTGGCGGCCTGTTCGCCACCCATCACGCCGATGCGTGCGTTGGGCCACATCCACAGGAAATTCGGCGAATAGGCCCGCCCACACATGCCGTAGTTGCCGGCGCCGAAGGAGCCGCCGATCACCACGGTGAACTTGGGCACCTTCGCGCAGGCGACCGCCATCACCAGCTTGGCACCGTCCTTGGCGATACCGCCCTGTTCGTACTTGCGCCCGACCATGAAGCCGGTGATGTTCTGCAGGAACAGCAGCGGGATGCCGCGCTGGGTGCACAGCTCGATGAAGTGCGCGCCCTTCAGCGCGGACTCGGAGAACAGGATGCCGTTGTTGGCGATGATGCCGATCGGGTAGCCGTTCAGATGGGCGAAGCCGGTGACCAGGGTGGCGCCATAGCGCGGCTTGAACTCATCGAAGCGCGAGCCATCGACCAGGCGTGCGATCACCTCGCGCACGTCGTAGGGCTTGCGCGTATCGGCCGGGATCACGCCGTACAGTTCGTGCGCCGGCAGCAACGGTTCCTCCGGCGGCTGCATCGCCATCGCCGGTTCCGGCTTGCGCCAGTTCAGCTGGGCGATGATCGCGCGGACCCGTGCCAGCGCCTGCAGGTCGTTGTCGGCCATGTGGTCGGCCACGCCGGAAATGCGCGTGTGCACGTCCGCGCCGCCCAGTTCCTCGGCCGTCACCACTTCACCGGTGGCCGCCTTCACCAGCGGCGGGCCGCCGAGGAAGATGGTGCCCTGCTCGCGCACGATCACCGTTTCATCGCTCATCGCCGGCACGTAGGCCCCACCGGCGGTGCAGCTGCCCATGACGCAGGCGATCTGCGGGATGCCCTGCGCGGACAGGTTGGCCTGGTTGTAGAAGATGCGGCCGAAGTGGTCGCGGTCGGGGAACACCTCGTCCTGCAGCGGCAGGAAGGCGCCACCGGAGTCGACCAGATAGATGCACGGCAGGTGGTTCTGCTCGGCGATCTCCTGTGCACGCAGGTGCTTCTTCACCGTCATCGGGTAATAGGTGCCGCCCTTGACCGTGGCATCGTTGGCCACGATCACGCACTCCACGCCGCTGACCCGGCCGATACCGGCGACCACGCCGGCTGCCGGCACAGCGTCGTCATACATGCCATGAGCAGCCAGCGGCGCGATTTCCAGGAAGGCACTGCCGGCATCGAGCAGGGCGTCGATGCGGTCGCGTACCAGCAGCTTGCCGCGCGCGGTGTGCTTGGCGCGTGCCGCCTCGCTGCCGCCCAGGGCAGTGCGGGCGAGGGTGGCGTGCAGATCGTCGACCACGGCCTGCATCGCCGCGCGGTTGCTTTCAAACGTGTCGCTGCCCGGTTGCAGCTGGCTGTTCAGGACGGTCATGGGGTGGCCTTACAGAGTGCGCTGGAACAATTCACGGCCGATCAGCATGCGGCGGATCTCCGACGTGCCCGCACCGATCTCGTACAGCTTGGCATCGCGCCACAGGCGGCCGGTCGGGTACTCGTTGATGTAGCCGTTGCCACCGAGGATCTGGATCGCCTGCCCGGTCAGCCAGGTGGCTTTCTCGGCGGCGTACAGGATCGCACCGGCCGCGTCCTGGCGGGTGGTACGGCCCTGGTCGCAGGCGCGTGCCACGGCGTACACGTAGGCGCGGCAGGCGCCCAGGCCCACGTACATGTCGGCGATCTTGGCCTGGATCAGCTGGAAGCTGCCGATCGCTTCGCCGAACTGGTGGCGTTCGTGCACGTACGGCATCACCACGTCCATGGCCGCAGCCATCAGCCCCAGCGGGCCGCCGGACAGCACCACGCGCTCGTAGTCCAGGCCGGACATCAGCACGCGCACGCCACCGCCGACGCTGCCGAGCACGTTCTCTTCGGGAATCTCGCAGTCCTGGAACACCAGTTCGCAGGTCGGCGAGGAGCGCATGCCCAGCTTGTCCAGCTTCTGCGCGGTGGAGAAACCCGGCATGCCCTTTTCAACCAGGAAGGCGGTGATGCCCCTGGCGCCGGCGTCCATGTCGGTTTTGGCATAGACCACCAGCACATCGGCGTCCGGGCCGTTGGTGATCCACATCTTGTTGCCGTTGAGGACATAGCGATCGCCACGCTTGTCGGCGCGCAGCTTCATCGATACCACGTCCGAACCGGCGCCGGGTTCGCTCATCGCCAGTGCGCCCACCTTGGCGCCGCTGCACAGGTCGGGCAGGAAGCGCTGCTTCTGCGCCTCGCTGCCGTTCTTGCGCAGCTGGTTCACGCACAGGTTGGAGTGCGCGCCATAGGACAGGCCGATGCCGCCGGAGGCGCGCGAGACCTCTTCCATCGCCACCACGTGGGCCAGGTAGCCCATGCCGGTACCGCCGTATTCTTCCTCGACGGTAAGGCCGAGCAGGCCCTGTTCGCCCAGTTTCGGCCACAGTGCCTGCGGGAACTGGTTGGTCGCATCGGCCTCGGCCGCCAGCGGCGCGATCTCGGCGGCGGCAAAATGGGCCACGCTCTGGCGCAGCAGGTCGATCTCTTCACCGAGATCGAAGTTCAGGGATGGCACGTGCATTACAGCGGCTCCACGGCGGCAAAGTGGGGGATGGACGCACCCAGGGCTTGCCGGCGATGGTTTCCAGGACCGCGCCGGCACGGGCGAGGGCCCAGCGTAACGGGGTTCGGGAAAGAAGTGAACACAAATTCAAAAATTGAAACCAGAATCAAAACATGGCCTACAAACGCTCTGCACTGATGGAAGAACGCCTGGCCGGGGCCCGCGAGCGGATCCTGCTGGCAACCCGTGAACGGGTCGCCACCGGCGGCTGGCGAAACGCCCCGGTGACCGCCGTGGCAACCCAGGCGGGGGTCTCCACCGGCCTGATCTACCGTCATTTCCCCTCCAAGGCCGACCTGTTCGTGGAGGTGCTCAACGCGGCGGTGGCCCATGAAGTGGCGATCATGGAACGCATCGCCAGCGGCCCGGAGGCCGCCAGCGAGCGCCTGCGGCTGGCCATCGCCGCCTTCGTGCGTCGCGCCCTGGCGGGTCCGGGGCTGGCCCACGCCTTCATCGTCGAACCGGTCGATCCGGACGTGGAAGCCGAGCGCATGCGCGGCCGCCGTGCCTTCGGTGATGTGTTCCTGCGCCTGGTGGAGGAAGGCGTGGCCGCCGGCGAACTGCCTGCGCAGGATGCGCATGTGGCGGCCGCGTGCCTGGTCGGGGCCTTCACCGAAGCGATGGTTGGCCCGACTGCGCCCAGCCGTGAAGCGCATCGCGACGAGGATGCGCTGGTCGACGCCATCTGCAGCTTCTGCCTGCGTGCCATCGGCGCACCGGTAAATCGGTAGCGCCGGGCCATGCCCGGTGGCTTGTGTTGCTGGGGTCAGATCCCTTTTGCGGCGCAAAAGGGATCTGACCCCAGCCCCCGGCATGTTGCGCCGCACCAGCATTGACGCCTGTTGTCGCGCGCAGGGCGCGTTCTATACTCGGCCCATCACGCAGTCGCTCAGCCGTGGTCCAACGACTACCAGCCAGGGGTAACGAAGAGTGCGGAATTACGATCTGGAGTTCCTGAAACGCTTCTCCATGGTGATCGCGCTGTTGATGGCCATCACTCTGGGTCTGATCTTCCTTGCCGCCTTCCTGCACACCCGGATTCCGCCCGAGGTGTCGCCCACTGCGGCCAAACGCACCGAACAGCGCATCGCGCCGACCGGAGCCGTGTACGCCGGCAGTACCGGTGCGGCCGCGCAGGCGGCCGCCAAGGCGGCCGCGCTGGCCAAGGCCGCCTCGCAGGTGGCGTACGGCGGCACCACGGATGGCAAGGTCATCTTCGACAACCTGTGCACCGCCTGCCACACCACCGGCGTGGGCCAGGCGCCGACCCTGGACCGCGCGCACTGGGACCAGCGCATCACGCAGGGCAAGGACACGCTCTACAAGCACGCCATCGAGGGCTACACCGGCCCGGACGGCGGCATCATGCCTCCCAAGGGCGGCAACCCGGCGCTGACCGAGGAACAGATCCACGCCACCGTGGACTGGATGCTGGGCAACCTGAAGTAGGACCTTTCCGCAGCGCCGGGCCTGCCCTCGGCAGCCTCTGCGCCACCTGCGCGGGCGGCTGCCGGGCATGGGCCCGGCGCTGCGATCCCGTCGTCGACGGCCCCCGGGGCTTTGCCCACCTGGGCCGATCGCCGGGCTGCAGTCGGGCGTTCGTATTTCGGGGTTAGTCTGTGCCTCCCTTCCGTGGAGTCGCCCGTCGATGCGCCGCCGTTCCCTTGTTCTCGCCCTGTCCCTGCTGCTGCCGGCACCTGCCTTTGCCCAGGCCCAGCCGCAGGCCATGCCGGCCCCGGCGACGTCCACCCCGCGCAACTCCACCGTTGTACTGGCCACCGCGCCGGCCGACTGGCGCGCGCTGGACGGCCAGCGTGTGCGCATCGCTGCGCCGCTGACCCTGGCCGGCACCGACGCTCTGGAACGCTCCGGCCAGCTGACGGTCGCCTTCGGCGGTCGCCTGTGGCAGCCGACCGAAGTGGCCGCGCCGGGCACCGCCGGCATCGAACAGGTGATGGCTGACAACCTGCGCCGCCGCCTGGTCCTGGACGATGGCAGCGATGTGCGTGATCCGGGCAGCGTAGCCTACCTGCCGGGCGACCCGGTGCTGCGCACCGGCATGCTGCTGCGCAATGTGGAAGGCATCGTCCGCGTGGACGCGCAGGGCCGCCCGCAGCTGCAGGTCGAAGGCACGCTGAGCCTGCCCGCACTGCAGCGGCCGGCGGTGCCGGAGGTGCCTGGCAGCCTGCGTATCGCGGCGTTCAACCTGGAAAACTACTTCAATGGCGACGGCCAGGGCGGCGGCTTCCCGACGTTGCGCGGTGCCCGCACGCTGGAGGAGCACAAGGCCCAGGTGGCCAAGCTGGTCGCCACCATCAATGCGCTCGATACCCACATCGCCGCCCTCATGGAGCTGGAGAACGATGGCTACGGACCGCAGTCGGCCATTGCCGAGCTGCTGGCCGCGCTCAATGACCGGCCACACGCCGGGCCGGACGACGCATGGGTGGCGGTCGATCCGGGCGAAGGCCCCGGCACCAATCCCATCCGCGTCGGCATCATCTACAAGCGCGGTGCGTTCAAGACATTGGGCCCGCCGTTGACCAAGCTTGACGGCCCGTTTGCCGAGCACAGCCGCGCACCGCTGGCACAGGCTTTCCAGGGCAAGGGCGCACCGTTCATGGTGGTCGCCAACCACTTCAAGTCCAAGGGGTGCCGCGACGCCAGCGGCGCCGACGCCGACCGCAACGATGGCCAGGGCTGCTGGAATGCGACGCGCGTCGAATCGGCCCGCCAGCTCAACCAGTGGGTGCAGGCCGAAGCCGCGCGCCTGAAGGTGAAGGATGTGGTGATGCTGGGCGATTTCAACGCCTATGCGATGGAGGATCCGATCCGCACGCTGCACACGCTGGGCTGGCAGGACGCCTTCAAGGTGGCCAAGGTCGAACATCCCTACAGCTACGTCTACAACGGCTACAGCGGCCGCCTCGACCACGCCCTGCTGAGTCCGTCCATGGCCCGCCGCCTGGCGGGCGCCGCCGAATGGCACAGCAATGCCGACGAGCAGGACGCCAGCGGCTACCAGGGGCGCAATGTGCCCGGCCCATGGCGCAGTTCCGACCACGACCCGCTGCTGCTGGGCTTCGACAAGTAATGCCCAACGCCGGGGTCGGATCCCATTCCAACGGAATGGGCTCTGACCCCGATGCATCGCCGGGCCATGAACGCGTGGGCCGCACGTGGGGTCAGAGCCCATTCCGTTGGAATGGGATCCGACCCCCGGGCCGTACTCACCCCCAGGCGATCAATCCGATCGCCAGCACCGCCAGCGCCAGGCCGGCCCGGTTCCACTTCGTGGTCGGTTCGCCAAAGGCAAACACGCCCACCAGCGCGCCCAGTACCACCACGCCGATGTTCATGCCGGCGAACACCGTGGCCGGGCTGTCCGGCATCGCCTGGTGCGCGTGCACATAGAACAGGATGTTGCCGCCGTTGAGCAGGCCCAGCAGCGCACCCGCGCCGAGGTTGTGCCAGGCCAGCCGGCTGCGACCGCTGAAGTGCCGCCACAGCTGCAATGCCAGCATCAGCACGAAGGCCACGCTGAAGCTGGCCAGCACCGCCGCCATCGACGGCGTGCCGGACAGCGCCACCTGCTTGAGCAGCACGTCCACCACCGCGAAGCCGCCCCACACGCCCAGCAGCCAGCCCCAGCCACCCGGCGAGGACGCCACCGCCGGGCCGCGCGGGCGCAGGCTGATGGCCACCATCGCCAGCAGGCCCAGGCCGAGCCCGGCCAGCTTCCACGGCGTGGCGGTCTGGCCGAAGAACAGGAACGCCGCCGCCAGTGACAGCAGCAGCGACAGCCGCTGCGCCACGTCGCTGCGGACGATGCCGGCCACCGCCACCGCGCGGCCCAGCACCAGGAAGATCGAGGGCAGCACCACCGCCAGCGCCAGCAACGACGGCCACGGGGCATGCGGCGCGCGCAGCGCATCCAGCGGCGGCTGCAGCACCACGGCGGTCAGGGTCGCAGCCACCAGATAGTTCCAGGTGACCATCTGCGCAACATCCAGTTGGCGGCGTCCGGCCACCTTCAACAGCACCGAAACCAGCACGCTGCAGATCACGGCCAAAGACAGGTAGAGCATGGGGCGGGCACAGGGCAGGGGCGGGGGACGGTATCATGGTGCCATGCACAAGCCTTCGTTCCCCGTCGCCCCTGGCGAAACCGCCTGCCTCGAACTGGACGGCCCGGCCGGCCCGCTGGAAGTGGTCGTCGACCTGCCCAAGGCCGATGTGCCGGTGCAGCCGATCGTGGCCATCGTCTGCCACCCGCTGTCCACCGAGGGCGGCACCCTGCACAACAAGGTGGTCACCATGACCGCCAGCACCCTGCGCGAGCTGGGCATCGCCACGGTGCGCTTCAACTTCCGCAGCGTCGGTGGTTCGGCGGGCACCTTCGATGGCGGCGTGGGCGAGCAGGATGACCTGAAGACCGTGACCGCCTGGGTGCGCAGCCAGCGCCCCGACGACCGCCTGTGGCTGGCCGGCTTCAGCTTTGGTGCGTTCGTTTCGCTGAAGGCGGCCGCCACGCTGCAGCCGGAGGCGCTGATCTCGATCGCGCCGCCGGCCGGCCGCTGGGATTTCGACGGCGTGCAGCCTCCGGCCCGCTGGCTGGTGATCCAGGGCGAGCAGGACGAGATCGTCGACCCGCAGGCGGTCTATCAGTGGCTGGACGCGCTGCAGGCTCCGCATGAGCTGGTGCGGATGCCCGACACCAGCCACTTCTTCCATCGCAAGCTGATCGACCTGCGTGGTGCGTTGACCCACGGCGTCAAGCACTGGCTGGGCGCAGCGGCATGAGTGCAGTCGAGTTGACCCCGTCGCAGCGGTATGCGGCCGGGGTTGCCCGGGGTGACTGGCAGGACGACCCCGCCCAGCACGCGGCGCTGGCCGAGCTGGACCGCATCCACGTGGGCCTGCTGGACAACGCCGACGACGGCTGGCTGGACCGGTTGTCCTCGTTCTGGAAGAAGCCCGAGCCGGTCAAGGGGCTGTATTTCTGGGGGGGTGTCGGCCGCGGCAAGACCTTCCTGGTGGATCTGTTCTACGACGGGCTGCCGATCAAGCAGAAGTACCGCACCCACTTCCATCGTTTCATGCGCAGCGTCCACGAGCGCCTGCGCGAGCACCAGGGCCAGAGCGACCCGTTGGCGAAGATCGCCCAGGAATGGCGCAGCAACCTGCGCGTGCTGGTGCTGGACGAATTCTTCGTCACCGACATCGGCGACGCCATGCTGCTGGCGCGCCTGCTCGAACGCCTGTTCGCCGAGGGCGTGACCCTGGTCACCACCTCCAATACGGCGGTGGAGAACCTGTATCTCAATGGCCTGCAGCGCGAGAGCTTCCTGCCCGCCATCAGCCTGCTGCAGCGCTTCTGCGTCGAGCTGTACGCCGAAGGCACGGAGGATTACCGGATGCGCGCGCTGACCCGCTCGCCGGTGTACCGCGCGCCGCTGGCCGCCGACAGCGACGACTGGCTCGCCACGCGCTGGAACGAACTGAGTGGTGGTCAGCCCGCCAAGGCCGGCAACATCGAGATCGAAGGCCGCAAGATTCCGGTCCGCGGCCGTGGCAAGAGCATCGCCTGGTTCGACTTCGCCGCCCTGTGCGAAGGCCCGCGCGGCCCATCGGACTACATCGAGATCGCGCACGAGTTCAATACGGTGCTGCTGGGCGGCATTCCCGCCTTTGATCGCCTGAACGAGGACGCCGCGCGCCGCTTCGTCAACCTGATCGACGAACTGTACGACCGCCACGTCAACCTGGTCTGCACCGCCAGCACCTCGCCGGTCGAGCTGTACACCGGCCAGCGCCTGCAGGGCGCGTTCGAGCGCACCGCCTCGCGCCTGATCGAGATGCAGAGCGCTGAATACCTGGGTACCCCGCACCGGGCGTGAGGGCCCGGGAGCTGCACGATCTGCCGGAAGGGCAGCCGCGCGCAGGCGCTGCAGCGGCAGCTCGACGTTACCGGCTGGGCGCCAGTGCGTTGCCCTGCGGCCGCTCCTCCGGCCCGGTCGACACCTGCAGGCCGTTGTCGCTGCGCTCCAGCAGCCGCAGCGGCTGGCCCTGGTAACGCACTTCCAGCGCATCGTGGGTATCGGCCAGCGCACGCACCAGCGGGCACAACGCCATCGCGCTGGCCTCCACACGCTGGGCACCGGCTTCCAGGCGCCGGTCCAGCTCGGCATCCAGGCGCTCGGCACGTTCCTCCATGGCGTCGCTGCGGCCGGTGAAGACCTGCCAGAGCACGCTGCGGGCGATCGAGCCGGACAGCGTCTCGGCCATGTCCTGCACCTTCGCCTCGAATCCGGGACCGAAGGTCGCCTGTTCCCAGTAGCCCTTTCCGAGCGTCCCCTCGATCCAGTCATCCGCCTGCCGCCGCAGGCGCCTGACCTTGCGGCTGTTGGCGGTGCCGGTCAGGCTCTCGTAGACGCCATCGAGCGCGTCGAAGCTCAGCTGGCTGACATCGCGCGCCAATGCCGTGGCGGCGGGCATCAACCGGCGCGCGCCGGCCTCCAGCTGGCGCAGGCGGGCGGCATCGGCGTCGCTGACCGGCACGATCGTGTCATCCAGGCTCAGCACACCATCGTGGAACACCACCTCGTGCGGCGCCTGTGGGCCGTGTCGCAGCCAGATGCCGCCGCTGTCCACCAGCACGTCATAGTCCGTGCGGATGCCACACTGGTCCGCGTGCAGCTTCGGCGCGTCGGCCGCCTGCGCCGGCATGATGCACAGCGCCGACAGCACTGCCAGGGCAGGCAGTCGCAGGTCCATTGGACATTCCTTTTCCAGTCGCCAGAGCCCAGCGTCCGCCTCTCCGGCCTGTCCGTCATCGGCCGAAAGTCACGCCGTCCACCGGCTGCCCACCTTCTATCCACAGGGTTGTCCCTTGGTCATTCCGTTACTGTCATGTGAAGCTGTCATTGTTCTGTTTCCGCACGCCGTTGTACCGCCGGAATGACGCGTTCCGGTCTTGACTGCGCGGCCCGTTCCGGCAGGTCCAAAGCGTCCGATCCGGGCGCCGATGGCACGATCCTTGCGGCGCAAGGGATTGCCGAATTTCACTACATTTGGCGTTGACGGACCCCACCACCCCCACTATCTTGTGGCCATCGGTCGCAGCGACCCCACGTCGCAAGGACAACGGGGAAGGCGCAGAGGCGGGAGCCACGCGGCACCCCCGTCCACAGCGATACCCGTCGGCGACCGTCACGGCAGCGGCAGGCGCAGGTCTCACCTCCTGCGACGCCCAGCTGCCATCCTGGGCCGTCATGTCCTGGGCCGCGCCACCGATGCACCTGCAACCACCCCATCACGCCAAGAGGACACACGCCGTGACCACCGAAACCAGCGCCACCATCGAAAAGGAAAGCGAGTTCCTGTTGACGTCGCCGCCGACGGCCAACGCGATGAGTGTGACCAAGCGCAATGGCACGACCGAACTGGTGGACCTGAACAAGATCGTGCGTGCGGTGCAGCGTTCCTCCGAAGGCCTGCACGCCGTCGATCCGATGCGCGTGGCCACCCGCACCATTTCCGGCCTGTACAACGGCGCCACCACCCGCGAGCTGGACGAGCTGTCCATCCGCACCGCCGCCCTGCTGATCGGTGAAGAACCCGAGTACGGCCGTCTGGCCGCGCGCCTGCTGGCCAACTACATCGCCAAGGAAGTGTCGGGCCAGGAAATCTATGCCTTCTCGCAGTCGGTCAGCCGTGGCCATGAAGTCGGCCTGATCAACGACCGCCTGCTGAACTTCGTGCAGACCAACGCGCGCAAGCTCAACGATGCGATCGACATCTCGCTGGACCTGAACTTCGATTACTTCGGCCTGCGTACCCTGTACGACCGCTACCTGCTGCGCCATCCGCACACCCGCAAGGTGATCGAGACCCCGCAGCAGTTCTTCCTGCGCATCGCCAGCGCGCTGAGCGAGGACGTGTCCGAGACCCTGGCGCTGTACAAGCGCATGGGCAACCTGGACTACCTGCCGTCCAGCCCGACCCTGTTCAACTCCGGCACCACCCACGAGCAGCTGTCCTCGTGCTTCCTGCTCGATTCGCCGCAGGACTCGCTGGAGTCGATCTACTCCAAGTACGGCGACATCGCCCAGCTGTCGAAGTTCTCCGGCGGCATCGGCGTCAGCTACACCCGCGTGCGTTCGCGTGGTTCGCTCATCAAGTCCACCAACGGCCATTCCAACGGCATCGTGCCGTGGCTGAAGACCATGGACTCGTCCGTGGCGGCGGTGAACCAGGGCGGCAAGCGCAAGGGCGCGGCCTGCGTGTATCTGGAAACCTGGCACGCCGACATCGAGGATTTCCTCGAGCTGCGTGACAACACCGGTGACGAAGCCCGCCGTACCCACAACCTGAACCTGGCCAACTGGGTGCCGGACCTGTTCATGAAGCGCGTCGAGGCCGACCAGGAATGGTCGCTGTTCGATCCGCGCGTCGTGCCGGAGTTCACCGATCTGTTCGGCGAAGCCTTCGAGCAGGCCTACCTGCAGGCCGAAGCCCAGGGCAAGGCCAACCGCACCATCTCCGCCCGCAAGCTGTACGCCCGCATGATGCGTACGCTGGCCGAGACCGGCAACGGCTGGATGACCTTCAAGGACAAGTGCAACCGCGCCAGCAACCAGACCCTGCGTCCGGGCAACGTGATCCACCTGTCCAACCTGTGCACGGAAATCCTGGAGGTCACCTCCAACGATGAAACCGCGGTGTGCAACCTGGGTTCGATCAACCTGGGCAACCACTTCGACGAGCACAACGAGTTCGACTTCGAGAAGCTGGCCGAGACCGTGCGCCTGGCCGTGCGCCAGCTCGACCGTGTCATCGACCTGAACTTCTACCCGATCGAAACCGCCCGCCGCGCCAACCTGCGCTGGCGCCCGGTCGGCCTGGGCTGCATGGGCCTGCAGGACGTGTTCTTCCGCAAGCGCCTGCCGTTCGACAGCGCCGAAGCCCGTGCCCTGTCGAAGAAGATCGCCGAGACGATCTACTTCCACGCGCTGGAAACCTCGACCGAGCTGGCCCAGGAACGCGGCAAGCACCCGTCGTTCAACGATACCCGTGCCGCCAGTGGCGAACTGCAGTTCGACGCCTGGAACGTGGTGCCGGAAGACACCGCGCGCTGGGATGCCCTGCGTGCCCGCATCAAGGAGCACGGCCTGCGCAACTCGCTGATGATCGCGATCGCCCCGACCGCGACCATCGCCTCCATCGCCGGCTGCTACGAGTGCGTCGAGCCGCAGGTGTCCAACCTGTTCAAGCGCGAAACCCTGTCCGGTGACTTCCTGCAGGTCAACCGCTACCTGGTGAACGAGCTGAAGAAGCTGGGCCTGTGGACCGCCGACATGCGCGATGCCATCAAGCTGGCCGAAGGTTCCATCGCCGGCCTGACGCAGATTCCGGAAACCCTGCGTGAGGTCTACCGCACTGCGTGGGAACTGCCGATGCGTTCGCTGATCGACATGGCCGCCGAGCGTGGCGCCTTCATCGACCAGTCGGCCTCGCTCAACCTGTTCATGGAAAGCCCGAACATCGGCGCGATGTCGTCCATGTACATGTACGCGTGGAAGCAGGGCATCAAGACCACCTACTACCTGCGCTCGCGTCCGGCCACCAAGATCGCCAAGACCACGGTCAGCAACGCGGCCCCGGCCAAGGTGTTCAGCCCGGACGAAGCCATCGCCTGCTCGCTGGAGAACCCGGAAGCCTGCGAGGCCTGCCAGTAATCGCGCGCTGTGCCGTAGATGGAGCCGGGCTCGGCCCGGCTGCGCAATGACAAGGTAGCGCCGGGCCATGCCCGGCGTTTTGACCCGAGAAGACAAGGAAACACCCATGGCCGACAAGCCCAAGCAGATGCTGCTCGATCCCGGTTTTGAACTGACGTTGCGCCCGATGCGCTACCCGCAGTTCTATGACATGTACCGGAATGCGATCAAGAACACCTGGACGGTGGAAGAGATCAATTTCCAGATCGACATCACCGACCTGCACAGCAAGATGTCGCCGGGTGAGCGCCACCTGATCCATCGCCTTGTCGCGTTCTTCGCCACCGGCGATTCGATCGTGTCCAACAATCTGGTGCTGAACCTGTACCAGCACCTCAATGCGCCGGAAGCGCGCATGTACCTGTCGCGCCAGCTGTATGAAGAAGCGCTGCACGTGCAGTTCTACCTGACCCTGCTCGACAACTACCTGCCGGACCCGGAAGAGCGCGCCAAGGCGTTCTCGGCGGTGGAGAACATCGACTCGATCAAGAAGAAGGCCGATTTCTGCTTCAAGTGGATCGACTCGATCCAGGACCTGACCCGCATCGAGACCCGCGAACAGCGCCGCCAGTTCCTGCTCAACCAGATCTGCTTCGCCGCCTGCATCGAAGGCCTGTTCTTCTTTGCTGCGTTCGCCTACGTGTACTACTTCCGTTCGCGCGGCCTGCTGCCGGGCCTGGCCTCGGGCACCAACTGGGTGTTCCGCGACGAAAGCGCCCACATGGAGTTCGCGTTCGAGTCGGTGCGCGTGGTCCGCGAGGAAGAGCCGGACCTGTTCGATGACGAGATGAAGCAGCAGGTGTACGACATGCTGGCCGAAGCGATCGAATGCGAAGTGCAGTTCGCCGAGGACGTGCTGTCCGGCGGCGTGGCGGGCATCTCCACGCGCGACATGCGCCAGTATCTGCAGCACTGCGCCGACCAGCACTTCGCCAAGCTGGGCATGGAAAAGAAGTACAACGTGCGCAACCCGCTGCCGTTCATGGAACTGCAGGACGTGCAGGAGCTGACCAACTTCTTCGAACGCCGCGTTTCGGCCTACCAGGTCGGCGTGCAGGGCGAAGTTGCCTTCGACATGAACTTCTGACCCGTCCGGTCGGGCCTGTCGCAGCGAAAACCCCGGCCGATGCCGGGGTTTTTTGTGGGTAGCGCCGGGCCATGCCCGGCGGGTACCGCCCGGGGCCGCGCGCAGCGTCGATCGCGTCGCGCGCTCGCCGGGCATGGCCCGGTGCTACCGCCGCCCTTCCACCGCCAAGCGCACCGCCAGCCCGGCCAGGACCGTGCCCATCAGCCAGCGCTGTGCCGCCTGCCAGCTTGGGCGCCCGGCGAGAAATGCCGCGATGCTGCCGGCCAGCACCACGATCACCGCGTTCACGCTCAGGCTCACCACGATCTGGGTAGCACCCAGGACCAGCGACTGCATCAGCACGCTGCCGTGTCCGTCCGGATGCAGGAACTGCGGCAGCAGGGACAGGTACATCACCGCGATCTTCGGGTTCAGCAGATTGGTCAGAAAGCCCATCGCAAACAATCTGCGTGGGCTGTCCGGCGGCAGGTCGCGCACCGCGAACGGCGAGCGGCCACCGGGTTTGAGCGCCTGCCAGGCCAGGTACAGCAGGTACAACGCCCCCCCGATGCGCAGCGCGTCGTAGGCGAACGGCACCGTCATCAGCAGGGCGGTGATGCCCAGCGCCGCGCACAGCATGTAGAACACGAAACCCAGCACCACCCCACCCAGCGAGACCAGGCCGGCGCGGCGGCCCTGGCAGATCGAGCGCGAGACCAGGTAGATCATGTTCGGTCCGGGCGTGAGCACCATGCCCAGCGAGATGAGGGCGAACGCCAGCAGATCGGAGGGCGCGGGCATGGGCAGTCCTGGCAGTGGGCGTGGCGCAGTGTAGCGCTGCCTGTACGGGGCCTGGCTTAACATTGCCGCACCCCACACCGAAGCCCTACCCATGACCCCGATCCCTGAAACCGTGCCACCGATCGAAGTGCGCATGGCCGAAATCGTCTTTCCCAACCATACCAACCATATGGGCACGCTGTTTGGTGGCCAGGCGCTGGCGTGGATGGACAAGGCCGCCTTCCTCGCCGCCGCCCGCTACTCGCGCCGCACCGTGGTGACCGCGCGCAGCGACCAGGTCGACTTCAAGCTGCCGATCCGCATCGGCCAGATGGTGGAAACGATCGGCCGCATCGTCGAGGTCGGCCGCAGCTCGATGAAGGTCGAGGTGGAACTGATTGCCGAAGACCTGCACAGCGGCGAGCGCAGGCTCTGCACCCGCGGCCACTTCGTGATGATCGCGCTGGACGAGGCGGGCCAGCCGATCGCGGTGCCGCCGCTGCCGGCGCCCTGAGACGGCGCTTGTGGGGGCGCCGTGCTGCCCCCATCTGGTCGGCATGACCCCGCCGCTGACCGACTTCATCGACCGCGCCCAGCGCCTGTTCGTGCTGACCGGCGCTGGCTGCAGCACGGCCTCGGGAATCCCCGATTACCGGGATACCGATGGCCAATGGAAACGCACGCCGCCGGTCACCTACCAGGCATTCATGGGCGAGGCCGCCACCCGCCAGCGCTACTGGGCACGCAGCCTGCTGGGCTGGCCGCGCTTCGGCCTGGCCCAGCCCAACGGCACCCACCAGGCGCTGGCCGCGCTGGAGAAGCAAGGCAAGGTGCAGTTGCTGCTGACCCAGAACGTGGATGGCCTGCACCAGCGCGCCGGCAGCCAGAACGTGATCGACCTGCATGGGCGGCTGGACCTGGTGCGCTGCATGGGCTGCGAGCGCCGCAGCGGTCGCCAGGCGTTCCAGCAGCGCCTGCTGGACGCCAATCCCGGCTGGGACACGCTCGAGGCCGGCATCGCCCCCGACGGCGACGCTGATCTGGAGACCGATTTTTCCTCCTTCGTGGTGCCCGACTGTCCGTCCTGTGGCGGCCTGCTGAAGCCGGACGTGGTGTTCTTCGGCGAGAACGTGCCGCGTGAACGCGTGGCGACAGTGCATGAGCACCTGCAGCAGGCCGATGCCGTGCTGGTGGTGGGGTCCTCGCTGATGGTCTATTCCGGCTTCCGTTTCGTGCAGGCCGCAGCAAAGGCCGGATTGCCGGTGGCTGCCGTGAACCGTGGCCGCACCCGTGCCGACGACCTGCTGCAGTTCAAGGACGAGCGCGATTGCGCTGAAGCGCTGGCCGGGTTCGTCATCGGGTAGCGCCAGGCCATGCCCGGCGAGCATGCAGCGCCACCGCGAAACAGCGATCCATCCACATGGTTGATTCGCCGCCCTTGCAGCGGTGCAATACGCACCCCCCTCTGCCCGTCCCTGCACCCCTCGTGAGCCAGCTGTTCTCGCCGATCACCTTCGGCCGCCTGACCCTGTCCAACCGCATCGTCATCGCGCCGATGTGCCAGTATTCCGCCGAAGACGGGCGCGCCAGCGATTGGCATGCCATGCATCTGGGCAACCTGGCGCAATCCGGTGCCGGCCTGCTGATCCTGGAAGCGACGGCGGTTGAGCCGCGTGGACGCATCAGCTGGGCCGACCTCGGCCTGTGGGATGACGGTACCGAAGCTGCGCTGGCACACGTGCTGGCCAGCGTGCGGCGCTGGTCGCCGATGCCGCTGGGCATCCAGCTGGGCCATGCCGGCCGCAAGGCCTCGGTACAGCGTCCCTGGGACGGCGGTGGCCAGCTGCCGGCCGATGATGCACGTGGCTGGACCACGGTGGCGCCGTCAGCGCTGCCGTTCCATGCTGCCGATCCCGCGCCGCAGGAACTGGATGAGGCGGGCATCGCGGGAATCGTTGCTGCCTTCGCCGCCAGCGCGGTGCGCGCCGAACGCCTGGGCTTCGAACTGATCGAAGTGCATGCCGCGCACGGCTATCTGCTGCACCAGTTCCTGTCACCGCTGAGCAACCGGCGCACCGATGGCTACGGGGGGTCGCTGCCCAATCGCCTGCGCCTGCTGGTAGAGGTATTCGATGCCGTGCGCGCGGCAGTGTCCGACAAGGTGGCCGTCGGCGTGCGCATCTCCGCCAGCGACTGGGTCGACGGTGGCTGGGATCTGCTGCAGAGCGAAGCGCTGTCCCAGGTGCTGGACGCGCGTGGCTGCGATTTCCTGCACGTCTCCAGCGGCGGCCTGGATGAGCGCCAGAAGATCAGCGTCGGGCCGGGCTACCAGGTGCCGTTCGCGGCCGCGATCAAGGCCAAGGTGCGCATGCCGGTCATCGCGGTGGGGATGATCACCGAACCGGAGCAGGCCGAATCGATCCTGCGTCATCGCCACGCCGATGCCATCGCCCTGGCCCGCGGCATCCTCTACGACCCGCGCTGGCCCTGGCACGCGGCAGCCGCGCTGGGCGACAGCGTGGTGCCGGCTGCGCAGTACCTGCGCTGCGAGCCGCGTGAGGCACGCGGCGTGTTCACCCCGCGCTGAAGGTCATGCCCGCCAGGCCGGCGGCAGGCCGGCCTGCAGGTGATCGAACAGCGCACGGATCCTGGCGGTGAAGTCGCGGCGGTCGCTGACGCAGAAATAGACCTCCATCGGTTCCGGGCGCCATGCGCTGTCCGCGCCGAACACCGCCTGCAACCGGCCATCGCGCAGAAAGGGATCGGCCACGAAGGCCGCCAGCCGGGTGATGCCGGCACCGGCCGCGGCCAGTTCGGCCAGCGCGTCGATGTCATCGCACACCATGCCGGGCGGCAGCGGCGCATCCGCGCGCTGGTCGCCCTTGCGCAGGCCCCAGCGCAGAGGCCGCCCATCGGTGGGGAAACGATGCAGCACACCCCGATGGCCGCGCAGATCGGACGGCTCCTGTGGCCAGCCATGCGCCTGCAGGTAGGCAGGCGAGGCGCAGAAGACGAAGGGAATGCGTGCCAGCGGCCGCGCCACGACGCCGTCCTCCAGCTGCGCATCGATGCGGATGCTGGCATCGACCGCCTCCGGACCATGCTGCACGGCCCGGTCGGACAGCCGCAGTTCCAGCTGCAGCTGCGGATAGCGTTGCTGCAGTGAAGGCAGCAGGGGCGCCAGCACGTGGCGGCCGAACGCGCGGCTGCTGGCGATGCGCAATGGCCCGGCCGGCTCGATGTCACCGCTGGTGACCAGGGCCTGCGCCCGCGCCAGATCGGTTTCGATGTGGCGCACCTGCGCCAGGTACAGCGCACCGGCCTCGCTCAGCGCCAGCTGGCGCGTGCTGCGGTTCAGCAGGCGCACGCCCAGGTGTGCCTCCAGGCGATGGATGTTCTGGCCGACGGCGGTGGCGCTGATGCCAAGGCTGCGGGCCGCAGCGGCAATACTGCCGGTGTCTGCGGTGCGGGTGAAGCTGCGGATCAGCTGCAACAGGTTCATGACCCGCCAGCGTGCCACGAAAGACGGCCACGATCACCTGGAACTGTCCGAAGTGGTTCGTTGCATCGGTGACAATGGATCACGCGGGCGGGGTGCTGCCCTACACTTGCAGGATGCGACCCGATTCCATCCTCACCCTGTCCTGCCCCGACCGTACCGGCATCGTCTACCGCGTGTCGGGCCTGTTGTTCGATCATGGCTGCAACATCCTCGACGCCCAGCAGTTCGGCGACGAGGAAAGCGGCCGGTTCTTCCTGCGCGTGCATTTCGACCGCGACGCCAGCCTGCCCCTGGACACGGTACATGCGTCCATGGCGGCACTGGCCCGCGAGTTCGGCATGGACTGGCAGCTGCAGGACGGTCGGCGTCGTGCGCGCCTGCTGGTGCTGGTCAGCAAGCAGGGCCACTGCCTGAATGACCTGCTGTTCCGTGCGCACAGCGGGCAGCTGAAAGTGGATATCGCGGCAGTGGTGTCCAACCATGCCGATTTCGCACCGCTGGCTGCGTCCTACGGCGTGCCGTTCCACCATCTGCCGGTGAACGCGGATACGCGTGCGGTGCAGGAGCAGCAGATCATCGATCTGGTCGAACACGAGCGTATCGACCTGGTGGTGCTGGCGCGCTACATGCAGATTCTTTCACCCACCCTGTGCCGCGCGCTGGCCGGCCGGGCGATCAACATCCATCACAGCTTCCTGCCCAGCTTCAAGGGCGCGCAGCCCTATCACCAGGCGCACGCGCGCGGGGTAAAGATCATCGGCGCCACCGCGCACTATGTCACCGAGGATCTGGACGAAGGTCCGATCATCGAACAGGACGTGGCCCGGGTCGATCATGCGATGACGCCGCGCGACCTGGTACGCCTGGGCAGCGATACCGAATCGCAGGTGCTGGCGCGTGCCGTGCGCCGCCATGTGGAGCACCGCATCCTGCTCAACGGGCACCGCACGGTGGTGTTCCGCTGATACCTGCCCGGCCGGACGTGCGTCAGAGGATCCCAATCCCCGCAGTGCCCAGTGCTTCGCGCACCATCCCGTCGTTGGCCTCGGTCACCGGCCGGGTCAGGTCCCAGAGGAATTTCACCCTGAAGCCGGACGTGGCTGCGTCCTGCGCGCTCCACAGCACGCAGTAGTCGCGGGCCAGGCCACAGACGTGCACCTCGTCGATGCCGCGCTCATGCAGCCAGCCGGCCAGGCCGGTGGCGGGGCGCCCGCCATCGGGGCCGTGGTTCTCGCGGAAGGCGCTGTAGGAATCCACCTGCTGGCGGGTGCCCTTGCGCAGGATCAGGTCGGCCATGTTCCAGTCCACCTGCGGATGCAGGGCGGCACCGGCGCTGCCCTGCACGCAGTGGTCCGGCCACAGGGTCTGCGGTTGCGCATGCAGCAGGATCGTTTCGAACGGACGATGGCCGGGGTGCTGGCTGGCGAACGAAGCATGGTCCGCGGGATGCCAGTCCTGGGTGGCCACTACGGTGCGGTAGCGGCGCTGCGCCAGCAGCTGCGCGATCGGCGCGACCAGCGCATCGCCACGGTCGCAGGCCAGCGCGCCACCGGGCATGAAGTCCGGCTGCAGATCGATCACCAGCAGGGCGACAGTGGCGGGCAGGGTGGGCATGGACGTTCCAGCGCGGCGGGAGAGGCGACCAGCGTGGCCGCCCCCTCGCCACACGTCAATCGCCCTGCGGCGTTTCGTTGTCCTGGCCGTAATACAGCAGCCCGATCCGGATCCGCTCGCGGCCGGTCTCCCGGCGGTGCCGGTTGGCATCGCGCAGCGAGTACACGCAGCCACAGTACTCCTGCTGGTAGAACCGCTCGCGCTTGCTGATCTCGATCATGCGGCTGGCACCACCGCCCTTGCGCCAGTTGTAATCCCAGTACTGCAGGCCCTCGTAGCGCGCCGCGGCGCGGATGCCGCAGTCATTGATCTGCGCCATGTTCTTCCAGCGCGAGATGCCCAGCGACGAGCTGATGGTGTCGTAGCCGTGCTCATGCGCGTACAGCGCCGTGCGCTCGAAGCGCATGTCGAAGCACATCGTGCAGCGGATGCCGCGCTCGGGTTCGTTCTCCATGCCGCGCGCGCGGCTGAACCAGTTGTCGGTGTCGTAGTCGCAGTCGATGAAGGGGACGCCATGCTGCTCGGCGAAGCGGATGTTCTCCTGCTTGCGGAGCTCGTATTCCTTCACCGGATGGATGTTGGGGTTGTAGAAGAAGATCGCGTAGTCGATCCCGGAGGCGGTGATCGCCTCCATCACTTCGCCGGAGCAGGGCGCACAGCACGAATGCAGCAGGAGGCGCTTGCCGTCGGCGGGCAGGGACAGGGTGGGGCGTTGGAGCTCGGTCATCATCAGGTACCGCACGGACCGCCGGCAACGGCGGCGGCCCGTGCATCGGGGTGGAGAGACAGGTCAGGCGACGCGGGCGTCGGCGTGCTCGGCACGCAGTTCCACTGCGGCGGCAACCAGTGCCTGCAGGGCAGCGCGGGTTTCCGGCCAGCCACGGGTCTTCAGCCCGCAGTCCGGGTTGACCCACAGCTGCTCCGGCTTCAGCACGGCCAGCGCCTTGCGCAGCAGGTCCACCATCTCCGCCTTGTCCGGCACGCGGGGGGAGTGGATGTCATACACGCCCGGGCCGATCTCATTGGGATAGTTGAACTTCACGAAGGCATCCAGCAGTTCCATGCGCGAGCGTGAGGTCTCGATCGAGATCACGTCCGCGTCCATCGCTGCGACCGAGTGGATGATGTCGTTGAACTCCGAATAGCACATGTGGGTGTGGATCTGGGTGGCATCGCGCACGCCGCTGGTACTGATGCGGAACGATTCCACCGCCCAGTCCAGGTAGGCGCGCCAGTGGGCGCGGCGCAACGGCAACCCCTCGCGGATGGCCGGCTCGTCCACCTGGATCACGCCGATGCCGGCTGCTTCCAGGTCCTGCACTTCGTCCCGCAGCGCCAGCGCGATCTGCCGGCAGGTCACATCGCGTTCCTGGTCGTCGCGCACGAACGACCACTGCAGTACCGTCACCGGACCGGTCAGCATCCCCTTCATCGGCTTGTCGGTGAGCGATTGCGCGTAACTGGACCAGCGCACCGTCATCGGCTGCGGGCGGCTGACGTCGCCGAAGATCACCGGTGGCTTGACGCAGCGCGAGCCATAGCTCTGCACCCAGCCGTTGCCGGTGAAGGCGAAGCCTTCCAGCTGCTCGCCGAAGTACTCGACCATGTCGTTGCGCTCGAACTCGCCGTGGACCAGCACGTCCAGGCCCAGCGCTTCCTGCACGCGTACCGCATGCGCGGTCTGCTGTTCCAGGAAGGCCTCGTACTCGGCCAGGCCCAGCTTGCCGGACTTGTGCCGGGCGCGTGCCTCGCGCACCTCCAGCGTCTGCGGGAAGGAACCGATCGTGGTGGTGGGCAGCAGCGGCAGCTGCAGCGCCGCATGCTGCGCGGCGCGGCGCTGCGGGTAGGCGGTGTGCCGCTGCGCATCGGCCACGGTCAGCGCGGCCAGGCGTGCGGCCACGGCCGGGTTGTGCACGCGTGGCGAGCGACGACGCCCCTCCAGCGCAGCGCGATTGGCAGCCAGGCCCGCTTCCGCATCCGCCCTGCCATCGAGCGCGTCGGCCAGCAGGCGCAGTTCCTGCAGCTTCTGCCGGGAGAACGCCAGCCAGCCCTTCAGTTCGTCATCAAGCTTCTTTTCCAGCGCAAGATCCACGGGCGTGTGCAGCAGGGAACAGGACGGTGCCAGCCAGAGCCGGTCGGCGCCGCGGTCCACCTGGGCAAACCGGGCCAGGATCAGTGCGTTGTCCAGATGGGTGCGCCAGATGTTGCGGCCGTTGACCAGGCCGGCCGACAGCACGCGCTCGGCCGGCAGCGCCTTCAACACGGCGTCCAGCTGCTCCGGCGCGCGCACCAGGTCCACGTGCAGTCCGTCCACCGGCAGGCCGGTGGCCAACGCCAGGTTGTCCTCGAGCGCACCGAAATAGGTCGCGACCAGCAGTTTCGGACGCCGTGCCGTGGCCAACCGGGCATAGGCGCGCTCATAGGCTGCCTGCGCATCGGCGTCGAGATCCTGCACCAGCAGCGGCTCATCCAGCTGCACCCAGTCGGCACCGGCGTCGGCCAGCTGGCCGAGCAGCTGCACATAGGCCGGCAGCAGCGCATCCAGCAGGTCCAGCGCGGCGCTGCCGTCGGTGGTCTTGGACAGCAGCAGGAAGCTCACCGGCCCCAGCAGCACCGGACGGGTGTGGATGCCCAGCGCCCTGGCCTCATTGAACTCGGCCAGCGGCTTGTCACCGCGCAGGGCGAAGGCCTGGCCCGCGTGCAGTTCCGGCACCAGATAGTGATAGTTGGTGTCGAACCACTTGGTCATCTCCAGCGCGCGCAGGTCGATGCCATCGCGCTGCAGGCCACGGGCCGTGGCGAAGTAGGCGGCCAGTGGATCGTGCGCGGCCAGTTCGCGGTAGCGTTCGGGAATGGCATCGAACAGCCATGCGGTGTCGAGCACCTGGTCGTACAGGCTGAAGTCGTTGCTCGGCGGTACATCGACGCCGGCCTCGATCTGCAGCTGCCAGTGCCGGGCACGCAGCGCCGCGGCGGTGGCCTGCAGGGTGGCGGCGTCGTCCTCGCCGGCCCAGTGGCGTTCGAGCGCCCGCTTCAGTTCGCGCTTGGCGCCGATGCGGGGAAAGCCCAGGTTGGTAACAGTGGTCATTGCAGCGTGTCCTCATTGCATGTCGGCATTGAGGAACGAAGGAACCGCAGGACGACGCGTGCCGTTGCCGGCCCACGGGCGTCTTGCCAGCGACCTTCGCCCCCGCGGGCGAACCGGATGCCGTGAAAAGGACGCACGTGGCCGCGCACCCTGCAGGCGCAGGACGACGACGGCCCCGGCAACCTCCCCGCGGAGATTCCAGGTCGAGTCAGGGGACGGTCGTGTCCCCCGGCCGGGGCCGGTATTCGGGCTGTTGGACGCGGGCCGCAGCCCACCTACTACCTGCCGCTTCCCAGGCGCGAGCCCAGTGCTGTTGGCAGGATTCGTTTCCATTCACCGCTGCGGGGCAGCTCCGGAATGGGCGCGCGAAGCGCCTTCACCGGATTCCCGTTTAAATTCATCCCTTCATTCGCATGAAGAGATGAATACCTTCGGCGTGCACAAGGTAGGCCGGTTGGCAGCAATGGTCAAGGCCTGGCATCACACCACCGGGATGTGGCGCCTTTCTCAGGCAGTGAGAGGCCGGCTTGCGATACTGGCAACCGATGGACGGGAGGTGACGTGTGGCGGCGAAGTACTGCGATCTGGTCATGAAAGGTGGCATCACCAGCGGCATCGTGTACCCCAATGCGGTACTGGCGCTGGCGCGCGAGTATCGCTTCAAGAGCATCGGTGGCACCTCGGCAGGCGCCATCGCCGCCGCGGTGGCTGCGGCGGCGGCCTATGGTGATCGCCGCCAGCAGGCGGGCGAGCCGCTGCCCGGCGATGCCGGGTACGGTGGATTGTCGGCGGTGTCGGCGCAGCTGTCGCGGCGCGGGTTCATCTACGGTCTGTTCCAGCCGGCGCGCGGCGCGCGTGCAGCCTATCGGCTGCTGGTGGTGCTGACCGGCAATGCAGGCTGGCCCCGCAAGCTGCTGTGCCTGGCCATCGCCGTGTTCCAGATCGCGCCGCTGGAAGTGCTGGTGTCGCTGGCATTGCTGCTCGCGCTGGGCGCGTGGGGCGGCGGCTGGAGTGGAGTGGCGGCAACATTGCTGCCGTCCCTGCTGTGCGCCTACGGCGCTGGCGTGGCCGGGGCCGCGCTGCGGGTCGCGCGGGTGGCACGACGCAATCTGCTGGGCCTGTGCAGCGGCCTCGGCAGCGACGCGCGCCGGCCGGCGCTGACGGAATGGCTGCACGGCTGCCTGCAGCAGCTGTCAGGCAAGCCGGCCGATGTGCCGCTCACCTTTGCCGACCTGCACGATGCGCCGCGCTATGCCGACGAGCCGGACAGCCCGCATGCCATCACCCTGCAGATGATCACCACCTGCGTATCGCACAACGAACCCCGCACGCTGCCGCTGGGCGGCGCGCAGTTCTGGTTCCTGCGCGAAGAGTTCGACCAGCTGTTTCCGGCCAGCGTGGTGCAGTGGCTGGTCAACCATGCGGGTCCGCCGCTGGGCGTGGATGGACGACTCTATTACCGCCTGCCGCAGGGGCCGCAGCTGCCGGTTCTGGTGGCAACGCGGATGAGCCTGAGTTTCCCGTTGCTGATCAGCGCAGTGCCGCTGCATGAGCCCTCGCGCCGCGAGCGCCGCTGCGAGCCTGGAGCGACCGCCTCCGATCCGGAACACAACGTGGCCGACAGCATGGAGGGGCTGACCAGTGCCGGCCAGGCCTGCGGCCCGGTGATCACCGCCTTCCGGATCTGCTGGTTCTCCGATGGGGGCATCAGCAGCAACTTCCCGATCCATCTGTTCGACGCGGCGCTTCCGCGCTGGCCGACCTTCGCCATCAACCTGGTCTATCCACAGCATGCGGAGGAGGTCAGCTCCGGCGGCAATGCACGGCAGGCGCTGGAGCGATCGGTGTTCCTGCCCAGCGAAAACCGTCATGGCTGGCAACGCACCTACCAGTCCATCGCCGCGCCGGTGGCGGCCGGCGAGCTTGGCCGTTTCCTGTTCGCGGTGGTGGCAACCATGCAGAACTGGCGCGACCTGCTGCAGGCGCGTGCTCCGGGCTATCGCGACCGCATCGTGCACGTGACCCTGCAGGGTGATGAGGGCGGCATGAACCTGGACATGCCGCAGGAGGTGCTGACCCGCATCGCCGACAAGGGCAGCCTGGCCGGTGCGCGCTTCTGCGCGTTCTCCTTCGAGAATCACTACTGGATCCGCTGGCGCAACCTGGCCTCGGCCTACCAGCGTTACACGCTGGAGGTGGCGCGTACCGACGATCCCGCGCAGCAGGTGCTGGCCTATCGGGCGGCGTACACGATGGTGGCTGCCGGCGTGCCGTCGCCACCGTCGTACAAGCTGGGCTCGGAGGACAAGCGGCTGGCGTCACAGCAGTTGTGGGGGCTGATGGTGGAGCAGGGCCGCAGCTGGGAGGATCTTGGCCCGGACCTCACCGACGGCGCACCACGGCCGCTGCCGCAGATGAAGGTGACGCCGATCTACTGACCGCTGCCGCAGCCGATTGAACTGTTCCGGCGGGTGCCGACCTTGTCTGGTGGGTGCCGACCTTGGTCGGCACGATCTGATCCCTGCGGTGGCTCATCGCCAGGGTTCGTGTCGACCAAGGTCGACACCCACCAGGGCAATGCGTCGTTCTGACAGCTTGCGGAGATCTGTCGAAGGCGGGGTGGGTCCGGTTGCGGGGGCGTGAGCGCCATGGATGGCGCGACCGAGGCTACATGGACGTACTTGCGCCGTCCCCCGCAACCGGCCCCGCCCCGCCATCCCACGGGATGCCAGCTTTTGCCGTTGCCGTTGCTTCGGCCTGTGCAGGTGCAGGGCGCAGCCCTGCCGAACCAACCCTATCGCCCCGGCAGCTGCGCGAACGCGCGCTGCATGCAGTCCTCGCGCGGGCACACCCGGCAACCCGGGCCGATCGACACCGAATTGCCGGGGCTCTGCACATCCAGCCCCAGCGAATACACCAGCCGCTCGGCATGCTGCAGGTCGCAGCCTAGCGCCACTGCGAAAGTCTTGCGTGGTTGGCCGTGACCAACCGGGCCGCTGCTGACCTGCCGGGCCAGCCAGAAGTGGCGCCGCCCATCGGGCATGCGCGCGGTCTGGGTCAGGATGCGGCCGGGCTGGTTGAACGCCTCGTAGACGATCCACAGCGGGCATGAGCCACCCACCTGCGAGAAGTGGAAGTCGGTGGCCGAGTGACGCTTGGAGACGTTGCCGGCGCGGTCCACACGGATGAAGAAGAACGGCAGGCCGGGCGCGCTGCGGCGGGCCAGCGTGCTCAGCCGGTGGCAGACTGCTTCGAAGCCGACACCGAACTGGTGCGCCAGCAGCTCGATGTCGTAGCTGCTGGCTTCGGCCGCACGCAGGAAGCGCAGGTAGGGCATTACCAGGGCCCCGGCGAAATAGTTCGACAGGCCGATGCGCGCCTGCGCGATGCGCGCCTCGTCGCTGAATCCGGCGCGGGCAATCACCGCATCGATCTGCGGCAGGTAGCCATGCAGTGCCAGTTCGGCGGCCATCTGGAAGGCCTGCTGGCCCGGCTCCAGGTAGTCCGGCAGCCACAGCCGGCGGGCACCGGCATCGTAGTGGCGCTTCTCGCGCCCGGCCTGCAAGGCAGTCACTTCCACCAGCACGCCGTGGCGATCGGCCAGCAACTGGCGCAGGCGCGGGGCGACGTGCCCCGGCGACAGTCCCCATTCGGCAAACAACCGCTCGGCCAGCTCATCCAGCTCCGGGATGTGGTTGTGCATGCGGTTGAAGAACTCGCGCACCTGGTCGCCCGCCGGCAGGGTGCTGCCGGCACCGGGTTCGCCCAGCTGGAACTCCAGTGCGGCGGCATGTTCCCGCAACGCCAGGTGGCGGCGATGCAGGTCCAGCAGCGCCCGGCTCACCTGCGGCAGGTTGCCGGCCAGTGCCCGCAGCTCGGTGGCACTGACGTCGGCCAGCCCCAGGTCCCGCAGGGTTTCGGCCAATGATTCCTGCAATGCCGCGGGTTCATCCTCGTCGAACAGGGCGGAAACGTCGCCCAACACCTCCCCCAGCTTCTTCTGCACGGCGGGCGTCAACGGGCGCTTGTTGCGCTCGATCTGGTTCAGGTAGCTGGCAGACAGGCCCAGGGCGCGGGCCAGGTCGATCTGGCTGTAGCCGCGCTGCTCGCGCAGGCGCAGCAGGCGCAGGCCCAGCTGGCGCTGTGAAGACGGCAGATTCACAGAATTAACAGGAATCGTGAGGGGTGTTGGCCAGATTAAGCGGATTCAGGCCGGAAATCGAGGCGGCGGCTGTGAATAATGCCAAGCATCTTTCGCACCCCTGGATGTCGTCATGACTGTTGCAGCGCCCCGTATCCGCATGCTGATCGATGGCCAGTTCGTCGAATCGGCGACCTCCCACTGGCAGGACGTGATCAACCCGGCCACCCAGGACGTGCTGGCCCAGGTCCCGTTCGCCACCACCGCTGAAGTGGACGCTGCCGTGGCCGCCGCCAAGGAAGCGTTCAAGACCTGGCGCAAGACCCCGATCGGCACCCGTGCGCGCATCTTCCTGAAGTACCAGCAGCTGATCCGCGAGAACATGAGCGAGCTGGCGCACATCCTCACTGCCGAACAGGGCAAGACCCTGCCGGATGCCGAAGGCGATGTGTTCCGCGGGCTGGAAGTGGTCGAGCACGCCGCCGCCATCGGCAACCTGCAGCTGGGCGAGCTGGCCAACAACGTGGCCAATGGCGTGGATACCTACACGATCATGCAGCCGCTGGGCGTGTGCGCCGGCATCACCCCGTTCAACTTCCCGGCGATGATTCCGCTGTGGATGTTCCCGATGGCCATCGCCACCGGCAACACCTTCATTCTCAAGCCGTCCGAGCAGGACCCGATGGTCACCATGCGCCTGGTTGAACTGGCGCTGGAAGCCGGCATTCCGAAGGGCGTGCTGAATGTGGTCCACGGTGGCGAGGAAGTGGTCAACGCGATCTGCGACCACCCGGACATCAAGGCGGTCTCCTTCGTGGGTTCCACCCGCGTGGGTACCCACGTGTACAACCGTGCGTCGCTGGCCGGCAAGCGCGTGCAGTGCATGATGGGCGCCAAGAACCACGCCGTGGTGCTGCCGGATGCCAACAAGGAGCAGACCCTCAATGCGATGGTCGGTGCCGCCTTCGGTGCCGCCGGCCAGCGCTGCATGGCGGCCTCTACGCTGGTGCTGGTGGGTGAAGCGCGCGGCTGGGTGCAGGATCTGGTGGCCAAGGCCAAGACCCTGAAGGTCAGCGGTGGCACCGTGTCCGGTACCGATGTCGGCCCGGTGATTTCCTGCAGCGCGCGCGAGCGCGTGGAAGGCCTGATCGCCTCGGGCGTGGAGCAGGGCGCGCAGCTGGTGCTCGATGGCCGCAATCCGCAGGTCGATGGCTTCGAGAAGGGCAACTTCGTCGGCCCGACCATCTTTGCCGGTGTCACCACCGACATGCGCATCTACCAGGAAGAAATCTTCGGGCCAGTGCTGGTGATCCTGGAAGCGGAAACGCTGGAAGACGCCATCGCGATGGTCAACAGCAACCCGAACGGCAACGGCACCGCACTGTTCACCCAGTCCGGCGCGGCCGCACGCAGGTTCCAGGAAGACATCGACGTCGGCCAGGTCGGCATCAACGTGCCGATCCCGGTGCCGGTGCCGCTGTTCTCCTTCACCGGTTCGCGCGCCTCCAAGCTGGGTGACCTGGGCCCGTACGGCAAGCAGGTGGTGCTGTTCTATACCCAGACCAAGACCGTCACCGCGCGCTGGTTCGATGACGAGACGCTGAGCCACGGCGTCAACACCACGATCAGCCTGAAGTAACGGCAGGAGCAGCCATGAGCCACTCGATGACGACGGAACTGGAAGAAGCGCAGCAGGCCTACCGCGAGGCCGCCCGCGACTTCGCACTGGCCGAACTGGCGCCGCACGCCGCGCGATGGGATGCGGAGGGCATCTTTCCGCGCGAGGCGATCGCCAAGGCCGGTGAACTGGGCTTCTGCGGGCTGTACATGGACCCGGAAGTGGGCGGCAGCGGCCTGAGCCGGCTGGACGCCGCCGTCGTCATCGAGGAGCTCGCCAGTGTCGACCCCTCGACGGCGGCCTACATCAGCATCCACAACATGGCCTCGTGGATGGTGTCCAAGTGGGGTCAGCCGGCACTGCGCGACGCGTGGGGCAACGATCTGGCGGCGGGCATCAAGCTGGCCTCGTACTGCCTGACCGAACCGGGCGCCGGTTCCGATGCCGCCTCGCTGAAAACCACCGCCGTGCGCGATGGCGACCACTTCGTGCTGAACGGCGCCAAGGCCTTCATCTCCGGCGCCGGCGCCACCGAACTGCTGGTGGTGATGGCGCGCACCGGCGGTACCGGTGCCGGCGGCGTCAGCGCCATCGCGGTGCCGTCGGACCTGCCGGGCATCAGCTTCGGCCGCAAGGAAGAGAAGATGGGCTGGAACAGCCAGCCCACCCGTGGCATCACCTTCGAGAACGTCCGCGTGCCGGTCAGCCACCTTCTGGGAGAGGAAGGCGGTGGCTTCAAGCTGGCGATGAAGGGACTCGATGGCGGCCGCATCAACATCGCCGCCTGTTCGCTGGGTGCCGCGCAGGGCGCGCTGGATGCCGCACGCCGCTACATGGGCGAGCGTCGCCAGTTCGGCAAGGCGCTGGCCGAGTTCCAGGCACTGCAGTTCAAGCTGGCCGACATGGTCACCCAGCTGGTGGCCGCCCGGCAGATGGTGCATACCGCCGCGCGCAAGCTCGATGCCGGCGCCAGCGACGCCAACGTGTGGTGCGCAATGGCCAAGCGCTTCGCCACCGATGCCGGTTTCACTGTCTGCAACGAAGCGCTGCAGATCCACGGCGGCTACGGCTACATCCGCGAATACCCGATCGAACGCCTGCTGCGTGACTGCCGCGTGCACCAGATCCTGGAAGGCACCAACGAGATCATGCGGGTGATCGTTGCCCGTCACCTGCTCAACACCGAAGAGGAACTGCGATGAAGGATTGGCGTACCCGGGAGCACGTGGGCCTGAAGGTCGAGGCCGATGGCCACACCGCCGTGGTCACCCTGCACAACCCGCCGGCGCATACCTGGACCGTGCACAGCCTGTCCGCGCTGCGCGACCTGGTGGCTGCGCTCAATGCGGACCGCGACATCTACGCGCTGGTGATCACCGGTGATGGCGAGAAGTTCTTCTCCGCCGGCGCAGATCTGAACCAGTTCGCCTCCGGCGACAAGGCCGCCGCGCGCGAAGCCGCACGCCGCTTCGGCGAAGCCTTCGAGGCGCTGTCCGGCTTCCGCGGCGTGTCGATCGCCGCAATCAACGGCTATGCGATGGGCGGCGGGCTGGAATGCGCGATGGCCTGCGACCTGCGCATCATCGAAGACCACGCCCAGGTCGCGCTGCCGGAGGCCACCGTCGGCCTGCTGCCGTGCGCCGGTGGTACCCAGAACCTGCCACGGCTGGTGGGCGAGGGCTGGGCCAAGCGCATGATCCTGCTGGGCGAGCGCATCAATGCCGAGACCGCGCTGCGCATCGGCCTGGCCGAGGAGAAGGTCGGCAAGGGCGAGTCCAAGGCGCTGGCGCTGGAATGGGCGAAGAAGGCCGGCAAGCAGAGCCCGACCAGCATCGCGGCCTGCAAGACGCTGGTGCAGTCCACCCGCACCGGTACCCACGCCTCGGCGCTGGTGGCCGAACGCGAGGCCTTCGTCGATCTGTTCGATACCGCCGACCAGGTCGAGGGCGTGAACGCCTTCCTGGAAAAGCGCGCCGCGCAGTGGAAGAACGCATGACCACGGTCGCCGACGAAGCGCCGGTCCTGTTCGAAGAGCGCGTGGCCGGCAATGGCGCGCGCATCGGCATCGCCACGCTGAACGCGCCGCGCACGCTCAATGGCTTCTCGCTGCCGATGGCGCACCTGCTGCTGAAGCAGCTCAATGCCTGGGCCGACGACGACGGCATCGCGATGGTGGTGCTGCAGGGCGCCGGTGAAAAGGCGTTCTGCGCCGGCGGTGACCTGCACAGCCTGTACCAGAGCATGCGTGCATTCCGCGAGGCCGGCCGCAGCGATATCCGCGACAACGACTACGCGGCCGAGTTCTTCGACGTCGAGTACCGCGTGGATTACCTCATCCACACCTATGCCAAGCCGATCCTGTGCTGGGGCCATGGCATCGTCATGGGAGGGGGCATCGGCCTGATGTCCGGTGCCAGCCACCGCGTGGTCAGCGAGCGCTCCAAGCTCGCGTTCCCGGAGATCACCGTCGGTCTGTTCCCGGACGTGGGTGGCAGCTGGCTGCTGCCGCGCGTGCCGGGCAAGGGTGGCCTGTTCCTGGCCTTGACCGGTGCACTGCTCAACCCGGGCGATGCGATCTATGCCGGCCTGGCCGACGTGCACGTGGCCGAAGCGCGCCGCAGCGATGTGTTCGATGCACTGCTGCAGGTGGCCTGGTCGCGCGACGCCGCGAGCAACCACGAGCGCCTGGGTCACCTGCTGCAATCGTATGCCAGCGATGCCGCGACCGGTCCGCTGCTGGCCAACGCGGCGAAGGTCGACGCACTGTGCGACGGCGATGACCTCGATGCCATCGTCGAAGGCATCGCCCACCTGCAGACCGAGGATGCCTGGCTGCAGGCCGCCCAGAAGACCCTCGCGGCCGGCGCGCCCGGTTCGGCGCGGCTGGCGTTCGAGCTGCAGCGCCGCAGTGCGGGCCAGGATCTGGCTGCGGTCTACCGCCTGGAATACATCGTCGCCCTGCACTGCGCTGCCCACGGCGATTTCGCCGAAGGCATCCGTGCGCTGCTGATCGACAAGGACCGCACGCCGTCGTGGAACCCGGCCACGCTGGCCGAAGCCAGCGCCCTGTGGGCCGATACGTTCTTCGCTTCGCCCTGGGCCGATGCCGCGCATCCGCTGGCCGACCTGGGTACCCCTGCCGCTGAAAGGAGCCTGGCATGAGCCGCATTGCATTCATTGGGTTGGGCAACATGGGTGGCCCGATGGCCGCCAATCTGGTCAAGAACGGCCACACCGTGCGCGTGTTCGATCTGGTGCCGGCCGCCGTGCAGGCCGCCGTCGACGCCGGTGCCGGTGCCGCGTCGTCAGCACGTGACACCCTGGCCGACGCCGAGGTGGTGATCTCGATGCTGCCGGCCAGTCGCCACGTCGAAGGCCTGTACCTCGGCGATGACGGCATTCTCGCCGCGATTCCGGCCGGCGCGCTGGTCATCGATTGCAGCACGATCGCTCCGGCCAGCGCCCGCAAGGTGTCCGAAGCGGCGGCCGCACGCGGCCTGCAGATGATCGATGCGCCGGTTTCCGGCGGCACGGCCGGTGCCCAGGCCGGCACCCTCACCTTCATCGTCGGTGGTGAGGAGGATGCACTGGAGCGTGCGCGCCCGGTGCTGCAGGCGATGGGCAGGAACATCTTCCACGTTGGCGCCAGTGGTGCCGGCCAGGTGGCCAAGCTGTGCAACAACATGGCGCTGGGCGTGATCATGGCCGTCACCGGCGAGGCCATCGCACTGGGCGTGGCGCACGGTCTGGACCCGAAGGTGCTGTCGCAGATGATGGCGGTGAGCACCGGCCGCAGCTGGGCCACCGAAGTGTGCAATCCGTGGCCGGGCGTGCTGGAGAATGCGCCAGCCTCGCGTGGCTACAGCGGCGGCTTCGGCAGCGACCTCATGCTCAAGGACATGGGCCTGGCAGTGGAAGCGGCGATGAGTGTCGGCGCCTCGATCCCGCTGGGTGAAGTGGCCCGCAACCTGTATTCGATGAATCATCAGGCCGGGCGCGGCAAGCTGGATTTCTCCAGCGTCGTACAGCTCATCACCAGCGAGAAGTAAGCGAATGCGTCCCCGGCCGCGTGCCGGGGCCCACCCGGGGTGGGATGGGCGGATGCCTGGTTTCGACCGGCATCCGCCCATTTTTTTGCGCTTGGAGCCCCGGGGTCAGATCCCTTTCGCAACGCGAAAGGGATCTGACCCCATTTAGCTGCTGGGGTCAGAGCCCTTTGCCGTTGCAAAGGGATCCGACCCCGCCCCCATCAGGCAACGATCAGCGTCACGTCGATGTTGCCGCGGGTGGCATTCGAGTACGGGCACACGATGTGCGCCTTCTGCACAAGCGCTTCAACCTGCTCGCGCGGCACGCCCGGCACGTTGATGGTCAGCTCGGCCTCGATGCCGAAGCCGGTCGGGATCTGGCCGATGCCCACCTTGCCGGTCACGGTGGTGTCGGCCGGCAGCGCGACCTTGGCCTGGCCGGCCACGAACTTCAGCGCGCCCAGGAAGCAGGCCGAGTAGCCGGCGGCGAACAGCTGCTCCGGGTTGGTACCCGGGCCGCCCGCGCCGCCCAGCTCGCGCGGGGTCGACAGCTGGATGTCGAGCACGTTGTCGGAGGAGACGGAACGGCCTTCGCGGCCGCCGGTGGAGGTCGCCTGGGCGGTGTACAGAACCTTTTCGATGGACATCGGGATGCTCCTGGTCAGTGGGTGGTAGTGCGTTGGAGCCTACTTTGCCCGCTTTCCAAGGACGATGGGTGACAGACCGTCTGAAAAATTTGACCGATCGTCCTGCCTGTCTAGATCGTCCATTCCCGATCGGTGGTGAACATGATCGTCAGCCACCGGTCCGGCGAGGCTTCGCCCAGTGCATCGCCGATCTCGTCACGCAGTTGGTCCCACTCCCGCAGGGGCCGCGGCGGATCATCGGCCGGGACCACGAAGAACAGCTCGATCTGCTCGCCACGTCCCACCTGCGCCACATAGCTGCGGTGTTCGACGAAGCCATGCCTGGCGACGATCGTGCGCGCCACGGCGTCCACGTGGGCCTGCAGCTCCGGTGGGGTCACCAGCAGGATGCCGGCCAATGCCCGCCGCACCGTGCCCAGCGGCGCGATCATCACCAGTACGCAGACGAAGGCGAGGATGGCCGGGTCGATGTACGGCCCGATCCAGTCCCACGCAGTGCCACGCACCAGCGCGCCGCCCAGGAAGGCGACCAGATAACAGGCCGACATGCTGGCCGCGATCATCCAGTTCTTCGCGTCCAGCGCGATGAACTCCGAACCGATGCGGCGGTTGGCGCGCAGCACGAACACGCCCAGCGCTGCCTCGGCCAGCAGGGACAGCGCGGCGAAGATCATCGCCGGCCCCAGCGCGATGTGGCGGCCGCCGGACATCAGCGCGTCCACGGCATTGACCAGTGCATACAGCGCCGCACCGATCATCAGCGTGCCGCTCACGCCCAGCACGATCGGTTCCAGGTGCCAGAAGCCCATTGTGAAGCGCTGGTTGAGGCGCGACTGCAGCGCATCGGTATTGGTCGACAGCGCGATCAGGCGCGCGACCAGCAGCGACAGCCAGGTCATCACCACATCGATCAGCCCGTAGATGCCATCGAAGATGATGAGCGAGGAATTGGCCAGCAGGCCGAACACCACCGCAGTCAGCGCCAGCAGCAGTGCGCCGGCGATCGACAGGCGCAGCACGCCCTGCTCGGTGGTGGGGTCGAAGAAGTGCGGGCGGTCGTTGGCCATGACCTGATTGTAGAGCGGAGCCATGCGCTGTCCGGTGCGCGGATTCGCCGCGGCGAGGGTCTGGTACGTACCGTCGGGTCCTGACCCGCGGGTGGATAGGGCGGGCGCTGCGGGCGAATCCGCCGATCGGCTGATCTCCGGTGCCATTCAGCAGCCCGGTGTAAACTATTGATCTCACTGGCAATGCCAGTCTCCACGATCAACGCCCCGATGACGTCCGCCACCGCCCGTTACGCCGATTCCCTGCGCCTGTCCGTCGCCCCGATGATGGACTGGACGGACCGCCATTGCCGCGTGTTCCACCGCGTGCTGGCTCCCGGGGCGCGGCTGTACACGGAGATGGTGCACGCCAACGCGGTCATCCATGGTGACCGCGAGCGCCTGCTCGGCTTCGACCGCAGCGAACAGCCGCTGGCCCTGCAGCTGGGTGGCAGCGATCCGGCCCTGCTGGCGCAGGCCGCGCGCATCGCCGCGGACTGGGGCTACGACGAGGTCAACCTCAACTGCGGCTGCCCGTCCGATCGCGTGCAGGCGGGCCGCTTCGGCGCGTGCCTGATGCGCGAGCCGGTGCTGGTGGCCGAATGCGTGGCCGCGATGGTCGATGCGGTCGACATCCCGGTGACCGTGAAGTGCCGTCTGGGCGTGGATGAGGACAACGAGTACGAGGCGTTCGCCAGCTTCGTCGATCGCCAGGTCGCTGCCGGTGCAGCGATGGTGGTGGTGCACGCGCGCAATGCCTGGCTGAAGGGCCTGTCGCCCAAGGAGAACCGTGAGGTTCCGCCGCTGAAGTACGACTGGGCCTACCGCCTGAAGCAGGAGCGGCCCGCACTGCCGGTGGTGCTCAACGGTGGCCTGGCCAGCATCGAAGCCGTGCAGGCCCAGGCCGGCCATGTCGATGGCGTGATGCTGGGCCGGGCCGCGTACCACGATCCCTATCTGCTGCATCAGCTGGAAGCGCTGCACACCGGTACGCCGCTGCGGTCGCGCGCGGACCTGCTGCGCGCGCTGCGCCCGTATGTCGAGGCCCGTCTGGGCGAGGGCATGGCCCTGAAGCACATCACCCGTCACCTGCTCGGCCTGTTCCATGGGCAGCCCGGTGGGCGCGCGTTCCGCCAGGTATTGAGCGAGGGTGCGCACCGTCCAGGCGCCGACTGGACATTGGTCGAACAGGCCCTTGCCGTCACCGAGCGCGACGCTGACCGTGCCGCTGCGTGACGTCCGTCACATTCCTGACTTGACAACGCCGGCCGATTCGTCCCGAATGTTCACTTAGATGAACAAACCTGCGGTTCGCCCGGAAAAGTTCAGATCGGATTCACTGCCCCAAACCAAGAATTTGCAAAGGAATTGTAAAGACCGGGTCCCGCACCCGGTTCCGGGATTTACGACTTTTGAACGAATCGCCGTGCTCGGCTAGGATCGCATCGATGTCTTCCGCTCCCCTCCATTGCCGCATTGCCCTGGCCACCTGCGTGGTGCTGGCGGCTGCGCCGCTGTCGTCGGCAATGGCACAGCAGCCCCCGCGTGCGGAACACGGCCGGGCGGAGATGATGGAGCGGAGCGAGCGGGGTGGCCGTGGCGACGAGCGCTCGCTGTCCGATGCCGTGCGCCGCGTGCAGCGCACCACCGGTGGCCACATCCTGGGCGCCGAACGGGTGCCGTTCGATGGTCGTGACATCAACCGGGTCAAGTACATGGACGACCGGGGCCGGGTCCGCTACATGGACGACCCCGCCCCGTCGCGTTCACAGCCGCGCACGCCGCGGTCGGATATGTCTTCACTACGCGGCGATAACCCCTGAACAGGGATAGTTGTCGCTATCAACCCGTACCCCACTGGCCTCCGGGCCACACCCAGGACACTAGGGAGAGTTCATGCGTATCCTTCTGGTCGAAGACGAAGCCCCGCTGCGTGAGACCCTGGCAGCCCGGCTCAAGCGCGAAGGCTTTGCCGTCGATGCTGCGCAGGACGGCGAGGAAGGCCTCTACATGGGGCGCGAAGTCCCGTTCGACGTCGGCATCATCGACCTCGGCCTGCCCAAGATGTCGGGCATGGAGCTGATCAAGGCGCTGCGTGACGAGGGCAAGAAGTTCCCGGTGCTGATCCTGACCGCGCGGTCGAGCTGGCAGGACAAGGTCGAGGGCCTGAAGCAGGGCGCCGACGATTACCTGGTCAAGCCGTTCCACGTCGAAGAGCTGCTGGCCCGCGTCAACGCGCTGCTGCGCCGCGCCGCCGGCTGGAGCAAGCCGACCCTGGAATGCGGCCCGGTCGCCTTGGATCTCGCCGCGCAGACGGTCAGCGTCTCCGGCAGCAATGTCGACCTGACCAGCTACGAGTACAAGGTGCTGGAGTACCTGATGATGCATGCCGGTGAACTGGTCTCCAAGGCCGACCTCACCGAGCACATCTACCAGCAGGACTTCGACCGCGACTCGAACGTGCTGGAAGTGTTCATCGGCCGCCTGCGCAAGAAGCTGGACCCGGACGGTGAACTGAAGCCGATCGAGACCGTGCGCGGCCGCGGCTACCGTTTCGCGATCCCGCGCAACGAGGGCTGAGCCGGCTCACCCTGGCGATTGCACGATGTCCGGCCGTCTGTGGTTCTTCCGACGCTGGCGGCCGCGCTCCCTGCAGGCGCGCCAGCTGTTCGCCGCGTCCGTGGGTCTGGTCGCGTTCCTGGCCCTGGCCGGTTACGCGCTCGACGCCGCCTTCGCCGATACGGCGAAGGCCAACCTGCGTGAGCGCCTGAAGAACTACGCCACCGCCTATGCGGCCGGCATCGACTTCACCCGCGATCGTTCGCTGTACATCCGCGAGCAGCCACCGGACCCGCGCTTCGACGTGCCCGGCAGCGGTCTCTACCTGCAGGTGGTGATGCCGGACGGCAAGGGCAATTCAATGTCGGCCGAAGGCCCGATGCTGCCCACCGTCGGCGGCGGCCTGCTTGCGCCACGCCAGGAGGTATTCGAAGGCCCGCTGCCGATGATCCAGATCGACGGCAGCCAGGGTTCGGTGTACCGCTACGGCCTGGGCCTGGTGTGGGACGCCGATGCCGATCCCGCCACCGAGTTCCCGTACACCATCTACGTGATGGAAGACTCGCGCGCGCTCGGTGCGCAGCTGCGGGTGTTCCGCAGCCGTGTCTGGTTCTACCTGGGTGGCATCGGCCTGATCCTGCTGCTGCTGCAGACCGTCATCCTGCAGTGGAGCCTGCGTCCGCTGCGTCGCGTGATCACCGAGCTGACCAAGGTGCAGCGCGGCGAGACCGAGCGCATGAGCGAGCGCCACCCACGCGAGCTGGAACCGCTGACCGACAGCATCAATGCCTTCATCGAAAGTGAGCGCGAGAACCTCGAACGCCAGCGCAACACGCTGGCGGATCTTGCGCACAGCCTGAAAACGCCGATCGCGGTGCTGCGCACGCAGATGGACAGCGGTGCCGGTGATGGCGCGCTGCGCGAAGAGCTGGACGTGCAGCTGCAACGCATGAACAACCTGGTGTCCTATCAGCTGGCGCGCGCTGCGTCGTCGGGCCACAAGCTGTTCTCCGCACCGTTGCCGATCGAGTCCAACGCCGAAGAGATCGTGCGGGGCCTGGAAAAGGTCTATGCGGCCAAGGGCGTGCTGTGCGAGTTCGACATCGATCCGGCCGCGCGCTTCCATGGCGAGCCGGGTGACCTGCAGGAACTGCTGGGCAATCTGCTGGAAAACGCCTTCAAGTGGGCCAAGCGCCGTGTCCTGCTGACCGCGCAGCCCCTGCCGGCACCGAATGCACGCCGCGCCGGCCTGCTGCTGGCCGTGGACGACGACGGCCCGGGCATCGCGCCGGAGGATATCGGCAAGGTGCTGCAGCGTGGCGTACGTGGCGACGAACGCGTGCAGGGCCACGGCATCGGCCTGTCGATCGTGCAGGACCTGATCAAGGATTACCGCGGCGAACTGGCGGTCGGCCGTTCCAGCGAACTGGAAGGCGCCCGCTTCGAAGTGCGTCTGCCGCCGGGCCCGTAGGGCGGGCCTGCTTCGATCCACCGGTCAACGCGAATGCAGGCAGCGCCGGGCCACGCCCGGCGAACCTATGACATGGCTCAGCCACCCCGCGCCGGCGGTTCACCATAGAAGCGCCGCAGATGCGCGGCGACATCGGGCAGCGCTTCGGCAAGCACGTCCGGAGCGGAGAAGTGGTACTCGCTGGCGACCGCGAAGAACTCCTCCGGTGCTTCGGCGGCATACGGGTCGATCAGCGTCTCCTGGCCGGCATCCACCTGCGCGCAGAACGCATCGTAGGACTGCTGGAAGACAGCAGCCCACTCACGTTGCCACGCACGCGGCAGCGGCGGTGTGCCGTCCATCGCGCCGTCAAGCGCATCGAGCTTGTGCACCATCTCGTGCACGGCCACGCAGTAGCCCTCGTGCGGTGCGGCCAGATCGGCCTGCACGTCGGCCCAGGACAGGATCAACGGCCCGCTGTCCCACGATTCGCCGATCAGCTCGTCGTCCCATTCGTGCAGCACGCCCGCCGCATCCATGTGGCTGCGATGCACGCGGAATGCGTCGGGGTACACGATCAGCTGCGACCAGCCCTGCAGCCCCACCTCGCCGAACTCGAGCAGTGGCAGGCAGCACAGGGCCGCCAGCAGCACGCCGTCGGCGGCCTGCAGCTGCAGGTTGCCGATCGGGGTGATGGTCTTCTCATGCAGGAAGCGCGCCGCCAGCGTGCGCAGCCGGGCGCGTCGTTCGTCGGAAAGCCCCTGCAGCCATGCCGCACGGCGGCAGGCCTCATCCCAGTATGCGTCTTCGATCGGCCGCGGTGCGGGCCGCAGCCACTGCAGCAACGACTTGATCAGCGGAACATTCCCGGCAGGTAGCTGTGCCACTTCGGCGCACGCAGCCGCTGCAGCATGTCCTCATCGCTGCCGCCACCGCCGGTGCTGGTGGCGCTGCTGGCCGCCGGGCGTGCCGGAGCAGGCTTGGCCGTGGTGGTCGATGCCGTCGGTGCGCGCTGCGAGGCGGCATCGCCGTTGGAGGACACACAGGCGCCGCGGCTGTCATCCAGTGCTGCTGTGGCCGACGCCGCGAAGGGCATCGTCAGCAGGATCAGGCAATGGGCATAACGGCGCATTGACGACATCCACGTTAAGGGAAGGTGAGTTCCCGATTCTAGCCCGAACCCGGCACCGGATTGGAAGCCCACCGCCGGCCTCGTGGCGGGCGTCGCTGGCGGCTTTCCCGCATAATTCCGTCCTGACTTCGTGGAAGCTGCCGTGGACGATCGCCAATTGCTGGCCAAACTCGCTGCCGGTCGCCTGTCCGGCGACGCCCTGGCCCGTGAGCTGGGCCAGACCCGGGCGGCAATTTGGAAGCGCATTCAAGGGCTTAGGGCCGCAGGTGTCGATATCGAGGGCCGTGCCGGCGAAGGCTACGGCCTGACCCGCCCGGTCGAGCTGCTGGACCCGGCGACCATCCGTGCCGCCCTGCCGGCCGATGCCCTGTCCCTGCTGCATGACCTGCAGGTGGCCTGGACGGTGGATTCCACCAATGCCGAATTGCTGCGGTGCAGCGCGCCCCAGCGCGGGGTCAGCGTCCTGCTGGCCGAACGCCAGACCGGAGGGCGGGGGCGGCGCGGCCGCACCTGGGCCTCGCCGCTGGCGGCCCACGTCTATCTGTCGGTGCTGCGCCTGTTCTCCGGGGGCCTTGGCCGGCTGGCGGGGCTGAGCCTGGTTGCCGGTATCGCCGTGGCCGAAGCGCTGCACGATCTGGGTTTCACCCAGGCGCAGCTGAAGTGGCCGAATGATCTGATCGTCGATGGCCGTCGCAAGCTGGTCGGCCTGCTCGCCGAGGGCGGCGGCGAATACGCCGGTCCGGCTCGCGCGGTGATCGGCATCGGCATCAACACGCACATGCCGCCCTCGTTCGCCGAGCAGATCACCCAGCCCTGGGTGGATCTGGACACACTGGCCGGCGCGCCGGTCGACCGCAACATCGTCGTCGCCGCCGTGCTTGCACGGCTGCTGCCGGCGCTGGAGGAATTCGACCGCGAAGGGCTGGCCCCGTTCCTGCCGCGCTACGCCGCCTTCGACATGCTGGCCGGCCGCGAGGTGCGCGTCGAGCTGGAGGGGCAGTGGCAGCACGGCACCGCACTGGGCCTGGCCGATGACGGCGCGCTGCGCGTGAGCATCGACGGCTGCGAGCGCCGCCTGCATGCCGGCGAAGTCACGGTGAGGGCGGCATGAGCGACTGGTTGTTCGATCTTGGCAATTCGCGCTTCAAGTTCGCGCCGTTGCAGGGGGATCGCGCGGGCGACGTACAGGCCTGGGCGCATGGCGCTGAAGGCATGGCCGGGCAGCCGCCGCACAGCCTGCCCAGCGGCGCGACGGCGTTCGTCGCCAGCGTGGCCGCACCTTCGCTGACCAGCGCCATGCTGGACCAGCTGCAGCGGCGGTTCGACCACGTGCATGTGGTGCGCACCAGCGCCGAATGCGCAGGCGTGCGCATCGCCTACGCGCGCCCGGAGAAGTTCGGCGTGGATCGCTTCCTTGCCCTGCTGGCCGCCGCCAAGGCGCAGCGCCCGGTGCTGGTGGTGGGCGTGGGCACGGCGCTGACCATCGACCTGCTCGATGCCCGTGGCCAGCATCACGGCGGCCGCATCGCCGCATCACCCACCACCATGCGCGAAGCACTGCATGCGCGCGCCGTGCAGCTGCCCGCCAGTGGCGGCGATTACAGCGAGTTTGCCAATGACACCGCCGATGCACTCGCCTCCGGTTGCGATGGTGCTGCGGTGGCGCTGGTCGAGCGCAGTGCGCAGCAGGCGCAGGCACTGCTGGGTGTGATGCCGTCGCTGCTGGTGCACGGTGGCGGCGCGCCCACGCTGATGCCATTGCTGGACGGCGCCGACTACCACCCCTCGCTGGTGCTGGACGGCCTCGCCCGCTGGGCGGTGCACCGCCCCGCAGGCTAGTATCCGCGCATGCTCACCCGTGCCCTGATCGTCGTCCTGGCCATCCTCAATCTTGGCGTTGCCTGCTGGTGGCTGCTGCGCGATGCGCCGCCCAAGCCTGCACCGCCGCCGCGGCCGGCCGGCGTGGCCGAACTGCGCTGGGTGCCCGGTGGCACCGATGCGGCGGCGGCCGCGCAGGCATCGTCGGAGGCACCGGCGCCAGCACTGGTGGAGCGCGACCCCGCAGCGGCGACCGCCGTGGCGTCCACTCCTGCCCCTGCCGCGCCGGCCACGCCGCAAGCCGAGCCGGCCAAGGCGCCGGCTGCGGAAGCAACCTCCAGCCCGACGCCAGCGCCGGCGCCGGTCGCGCAGGCGCCTGCCGCCAGCGAGCCGCCGCGCTGCATCGCGTTGGGTCCGTTCGCCGATCGTGCCGCCGCCAGCGCGGCGCAGGGCCGGGCCGGCACGCTGCTCAACCAGGCACGCCTGCGCGAGCAGCCGGCCGCCAGCGGCAGCGCCCGCTACCGCGTGCTGCTGCCGGCCGCCGCCAGCCGCGAAGAGGCGCAGGCCACGGTCAAGCGCATCGTCGCTGCGGGCCTGGGCGACTACTACATCATCAGCCAGGGTGAGGACGCTAACGCCGTGGCGCTGGGCCAGTACCGCAACCGCGAAGGCGCCGAGCGGCGTATCGCTGCGGTGCAGGCCGCCGGATTCCAGCCGCGCCTGGTGGCCAGCGGTGATGCCGGCCAGTGGTGGCTGGACGGGCAGCTGGCCGGCACCGCACAGCCTGCGCAGGTGCAGCAGCGCAGCGGCGCCGCCCGGCAACAGTCGCTGGAATGCGCGCGACTGCGCTAGAATCCCCCACTGCGGCGCTGCCGCCCGTGCGTCACCCATGCCGCTTTAGCTCAGTTGGTAGAGCAACTGTCTTGTAAACAGTAGGTCATCCGTTCGATTCGGATAAGCGGCACCAATAACTCTTGAATTCAAATAATTCATTGGCGAATCTATGGCGCCAGAAAGTAGGTTTGCCGGTAAATATACCGGTAAAGATAACTCAAGAGTTCATGTTCCACGAAGCTCTGAAGTTGTAGCGCGAAGGCTTTTGGGGCTTGTGATGATTGGAGGGCCTGTCCTCTCATCGCGATTATCAGGCGTCCGGGCATCCGGGATATGCCCAAGCTCTTCCTCTGCGACTGCTGTCGGCCAAGAGCGGACGTTGGAGATAGACAAAAAGAAGAGTCGACTCTGAGCCCAATCTCGTGAAACTGACGAGCATCGGGGCGCCATTGCACCGTATCTAGCGGAACAGCCTCATCGGTCGCGAAGCCGAAAACAGTGGTTAGAGGGGGCTCGGAAAGCTGCGCGCGCGCACTCAACTCCAGGCGCGATTCAAACCGTAATGTTCTCTGATCTCTCCGCTTGTGGAGCCCCTCAGTGCAGTAGAGTGTCAACGAGCGTAAACCAAGGTATGCTCGGCCAGAAAAGGGGGGGGTATGCTATTTCGAGGTTCAACCTTAGACGACGCTTTGCACAGAGTTCTCAAGTCGCTCCTCGTTTCGAGGCGAGCGTACTCTGTCGTATCCACAAGGAAAGCGTCCCGCGAACTTGTTGGCGCCCTGATTAGGGTTGAGAATCCTAGAGCACGCATGAGTATCGCCACCGTCCGTGGCCAGTTGTTCAGTTGCTTGGGTGAACTCTTCTGGTACTTGTCGGGTAATGATGATGTTGAACAGATCGCCTATTACATTACGAAGTACAGGGAGGAATCAGATGACGGAAAAACCGTAAGAAGTGCATACGGTCCTCGCCTGTTCCGCATGAGAGGCATAAATCAGATCGATGAGGTCATCAAACTTCTACAGCTGAAACCCTCAAGCAGGCGCGCCGTGATCCAGCTCTATGATGCGGAGGACTTCGGAGCCACCAAATCACCGCCGTGCACTTGCTTTCTTCAATTTTTCATTCGAGGCGGGCAATTGCACGCCTTTGCTTCTATGCGATCCAATGACGCCTTCATCGGGCTCCCCCATGACGTGTTTGCTTTCACGATGTTGCAGGAGATCCTGGCTAAGGAGCTCGGCCTGGGCTTGGGCACATACTCTCACGCAGTTGGGAGCTTGCATCTTTACACCGAGAATGAGTCTGGTGCTAGGCAGTATCTTGATGAGGGATATCAAGAGCGGGTCTTCATGCCTCCAATGCCTGATGGTTCGGCGTGGCATGCGATCCGAGAGCTCGTTGACTACGAAAGGGCATTGAGAATAGACGGTTGCACGGCGCATGCGCCAGGTGGGCTTGATGAGTACTGGAAAGACATTGGGAGGCTCTTGGCGATCCACGCCGCAATTAAAGGACGCCAGCTCTCGAAAGGACGCAAACTCTCCTTCCTCGATAAGTTGCGAAGCGAGATGTCGTCGAGCGTGTTTGATTTTGCTATTGAGAAAAGGGCCAGGCGTTTGCGCAGGCCGGGGGTGAACACGCAGGCTGAACTCTTCAATAATATAAATGCTGGGGATGTATAAATGTCACTGCTGCGTCGGTCACTGAAAATACATGATCAAAAATCACTGAACCTAGTCCTCTCTGCAATCGAACGAGCTGAACAAAAGGGGCTGGAAGCGCCGGGGATCGCAGACGAAGGTGCTCGCATCGTCTTTGCAATGCAGATCATTGAGAGTATTCGCCGTGTGCAATTTGCGACAGGCTTACTTAACCGGCGGGCGTCGACAGACAGAGCTTCTCATCAGTCTGCTCTGTTTGATCCGATTCGAGGAGCCGCACTTCTGGGCATGGAAGGCGATCAGGATGAAGCATCATGGCTAGTCTTTCTCGCCACTCATTTTGGGCAGCGACCGGGGTCAAAGTGGGCGCTTGTGCGGGCCTTTTACTCGGGTGATCAACATGGCCCATGGACGTGGGAAAGAGCATCGACGAATGTTGATCAGATGCTGGCCTGGCTTGAATCTAGTAAAGACTTCTTGAAGTCGGCCGGGAGGTTCGGTGGCCACCGCCCGTATGAAAGCCTAGGCGCATCAGGCACAGGCGCCACTCTGGGCTCTTACGTGGAATGGGTAACTAGCTACGGATCTCATGCCGAGATGTTCGAGAGCGCTTATGAAGTTTCAGGGCATGACGGTGGGTTAGCTTTCGCTTTCCTCTATGACGATATGAAGAGGGTCAAGCGCTTCGGACGACTAGCTAAGTTCGATTACCTTTGCATGCTGGGCAAGCTCGATATCGCCAACATCTGGCCACTTTCCATGTATATCGCTAGCTCAACAGGGCCGAAGCGTGGAGGTGTGCTGTTATTGGGAAAAGGCGCTACTGCAGCTCAGATGGAAAAGGCTGCCCAGTTACTAGATGCTGAGATGAAAGTGGGGATGCAGGTCTTCGAGGATGCGTTGTGCAATTGGCAAAAGAGCCCGAATAGATTCGTCAGTTATCGAGGCTAGGCCATTTGTATCTGCGCTTCATGTTGTTCATGCGGTTGAATGGAATCAGCCCATCCTTTTGAAGCTGTCCAACCAGAATCCCTGGCGAGATGCGCAATCGTTTAGCTAAGCGAGCAATTTCGTACCTACTGTTTTTCGCCGCAATAAGGCTTGCTCGAAACTCGTTTGGCACCAGCGCTTCTCGAGCGAACTGGTTCGCTTCTCGCTCCTGCTGTTCTGAGCTAGTGGAGTCACCTTCCAAGTGATCAGTTGCGCTCTTGTGCAACAGCAAGTGGCCCGCTTCGTGGAAGAAAGTAAACCAAAGATGGTCGTCAGATAGATGTCTCAGGCTGAGGCAGAGCAGAGCCTTTTCTGGCGTTACGAATCGAGTAGCCCCACTAATTCCTGAGCCGCTTGGGGACCTCGCGAACACCACAGCCACACCAGCACCTGCACATAGGCTTTGTAGTCGTGGCATAAACAGGGATGGATCGCGCTCGTAGCTCAACGGTTTGCACTCATTGAGAACCCGTCGAAACTCATTCGGATCCCAAAGCTTACATGCGATTCTTTCCCCAAGCTGTTCACTGCGCCGCAGCCAAGACGTGACGAGTCCAATCCGGGCGGTACCCTGCGCCCTGCGAAAGGCATAGTCGCCGATCTGAACTTGGTATTTCTCGTGCCAACTACGCGGAGAGTTGACGCCAAAGAAGCTGAGTAGCTCGTTGAAGTCATCGCTGGTTTCAGTGATCCACCCCCACTCTTTCATTTCCCGGAGGGGGAACTGCTTGATCCAGTTTTTCGGCTCCACTTCGCAACGTTTAACTAGAGCTTCTCGGTAATCGGACTCTCGCTTCAGCCAGAAGCCAACTGAGCCACCTAGTGTAGCTGAAAGCTCTTGAGCCATCAGTGAGTCAATCACCAAGCTCCCCGCGAGCAGGCGCTCAACGTCTTCGCGGCCGATGCCGATGGCTTGGCCAAGCTGAGGTAATGCGATTCCATTCTTCTTGATGAGACTCGCGATGGTTGCTCCAGGGGGGCTAGCCCAGTCGGAGAGCAGTGCATCTACGCTAGTCATAGGTCGACCTTCTCGATTCTCATTGCTTGAATCGTACTGGCAGGCTCAAAGGTGCGCATGGTCGCCAGAATTCTGATCCCTGCCTCTGATAGCTCAATCACAACGCTTGTACCTTCCATCACCGCGACGTCGTACAAAGGCGGAAGCTCCGCCAGGTTTTCAGCGGCTTGCAGATCAGCGAGGGCCTGCTGAAGTAAAGTTGCATTGGTGGCGCCAAGCTTTCTGATTGAGGTGGATCCACATTCGCACAGCTCACGCACCGGGATTGAACTGTAAGTGATGTGCACAGATTGAGATTGGCGCTGGGTCGCATATGCGGACGGGTCGCTTCGATTCTAGCAGCTTGCTCCAGTCCTCCGGCTTCCGATCCAATCTACCCAATCCTACAGAGAGCATGAATCACAAAGGCCCCCACCAGAGAGCCCTTGTACTGTCGCGTTCTGAAGCTGTTAGTCCTCCGCCCTCTCACGCCGTCGGCTGTGATGACAGTCGGATGTGACCCGGATCTCATTTCCCTTGCGGGTGTCTCCGACGGCCACGCGGTCATACTCCCCTAGCTGGAAGCATGCGTCCACCACTTTTGCACCTGAGGTGGAGCAGGGTGTTTCCCCACTGAAAGTAAAAACTTGGCAGGGGACCCAAGCGCTCAATTTCGTCCGCTTAGGGGTCGGGAGCGTTCGCTCCGGGCCCTTATATCTTTGGCCACATGGGGGACGCCTTGCCCAACCATTTGGTGCCGTTGCCGGCAAGTTTGGCGATCAGTGTCCCATCAGTTGGCGTTCTGCAGCTGAAGCCAGGCAGCACAATCTGAGGCAGAGCAGGTGGGCACCAGTAGGCCGGAAAAATTTCCGCGGCTGCCACCGTGGGTCAATGGTTTCACGGCTTGCCACCTGCAAAATAAGTCGTCTAAGTTGTTGTTTTCATTAGTTAGATGAAATTACTTGTAGAAAGTAAGGCCATCAGTAGTCGCATACGCATGGCTGTCAAAAAGAAGAGTGAACTCGAAGCATTTGACGTGGCCACGCATCTTCGTACGCCTGAAGAAATGGCCGCCTATCTCGATGCCTGCATCGTTGAAAGCAATGGCGATTCGGCCTTCACTGCCAAGACACTGGGCGATATCGCACGTGCCCTATCGGGCGCTGTCCGGCGAGCGGAGTCCTGATTTCGCGACCGCTGCCTGAGCGGCACGCGCTCGCGCACACGATCTCCCGGAGGCGGCATGCTCAGCCCGGAATGCGGGCGATCACCTTGATCTCGAAGTCGAATCCGGCAAGCCAGTTGACGCCCACCGCCGTCCAGTTGGGATAGGGCTTCTCGGGAAACACCTCGCTCTTTACGGTCATGACGGTTCCGAACTGGTTCTGCGGGTCCGTATGGAAGGTGGTCACGTCGACGATGTCGTCAAGCCCGCAACCACCGGCCTTCAGGGTTGCCTCCAGGTTTGCGAAGGCCAGGCGGACCTGCGCCTCGAAGTCGGGCTCGGGTGTCCCGTCGCTGCGGCTGCCCACCTGGCCGGACACGAACAGCAGGTCACCCGACTGGATCGCAGCCGAATAGGTCTGCGAGGTGTACAGGTCATGCCGGCCGGCCGGGAAAACGGCATTGCGCTTGCTCATGGGATTCTCCAGAAGGGGATCGATGAGCCTCAAGGTAGTCCTCGGCATTGGCCGGATAAACGCCTATAAAGCGCCATCACTATTTGCCAAATCAAAACAATCGGCGGGCGTGGCGGCGCGGCTCATGCCGCGTGCAACTGCAGCTCCACATACTCCGCCAGCCCCCGGCAGGCCAGCAGCAGGCCTTCGCGCGCGCCGTCGCCGATGTCGTCCTTTTCGGCGCCATCCACACGCACGCGCTTGGCGGCGTGGAATACCTCCAGCAGCGTGATCAGGCCGGCGGCGGCGCGGTCGGTACGCGCACGGGTCACGCCCTGGCCTGGGCTGGGCACGGGGCCCTTCCACGGTTGACCATCGGCGGCGTCGCCGCTGCGGATGCGCTGCAGGCAGCCCACCAGCGTGATTGGCTCAGGCAGATCAACGGCAGCGGAAAGCGCAGCTTCCAGAGGCTCGGCCAGTTCGCGGGGCAGGTGCTCGGCGGCATCGCCCAGGGTGGCAAGCAGATAGGGGTAACGGGGTGCGGTCATGGGACATCCTCATGCGGAACAGAGGCGCCACCCGCAAAGGGCGGCGGACGATGCGTGGTTCCAATACCGGAGTCGATGAACCGGCGGGCACAAGGCCCCCACGCACCGCCCGCCGTAGATCGGCAGACGGATTGCCAGCCGGCGCCACCCCGAGACAGGTGGCGCCGACTGACAAGCGTAAACAACATCGACTTCCGGGATTGGAGCCCGGGCCACCCGTTGTCGGTGGCGATTCATCATGCGCACGCGCAAACACCGCCCGCCAGTCATTCTTTCCAATGACTTCGTGCGATTCGAAAGAAAAAATGAATTATCGCTTTTGACCTGTTTCGCGCGATGTAAAGGCAAAAGCGACATCCTGCGCGAGGCCTTTGCAAGGGCGGAATTCCAGTGATCCCACGCGCGGCAATGGACGCGACATACGCGAAGTAAAGCTGGCTTAACCGGTGCGGCAGACGACGGCAGTCACGATGCTAACGGCAATGGCCGGCAAGTGCAGCGCCGATCCTGATGGTGCTGAAGGATCGGCACTGGCGTAGACGCCTCAGTGCTGCCATCCGCCCGGCCCGGGCGGCCCTGCCATCTGCGCATGCGTCGTCATGGCCCGTCGCTCACGTGCGGGCTGGCTACATCGCCCATACGCGCCCAGCCGTGCCGATTCCGACACTGCGTTGCCGTGCGGTGTTCCGCCACCGCCGACCGCGTCTGCCCTGCTGCACCGCCGCGAGTCGTGTCACACAGCTCTGGCTAGACTGTGCTTCTTTTTCCGTTGCAGGAGGCACCCATGGCCCATCCCATTTCCGTCTCGTTGATCGGCGTCCCCACCGATGTCGGGGCCGGCCATCGGGGCGCGCGGCTGGGGCCGGAAGCGCTGCGCGTGGCGGGCCTGCCGGAGGCGCTGGCGGCGCGCGGTGTGGACGTGCGCGATCTGGGCAACCTGGACGGCCCGCGCAACCCGTGGACCGAGCCGGTCGAAGGCTACCGCCATCTGGACGAGGTGGTGGCCTGGAACCATGCACTGATGGAGGCCAGCTATGCCGAGCTGCAGGCCGGGCGCATGCCGATCATGCTCGGGGGCGACCATTGCCTGGGCATCGGCTCGATCACCGCGGTGGCCCGCTGGTGCCGCGAGCAGGGCAAGACCCTGCGCGTGCTGTGGCTGGATGCACACTCGGACTTCAATACCAGTGATGTCACGCCGTCGGGCAACATCCACGGCATGCCGGTGGCCTGCCTGTGCGGGCTGGGGCCGGAGGCACTGACCCGTCTGGGCGGCAGTGCGCCGGCAATCACGCCCGCCCAGGTGCACCAGATCGGCATCCGCTCGGTGGACCCGGAAGAGAAGCGCCTGATCAAGACCCACAAGGTCGATGTCTACGACATGCGCTACATCGACGAGAACGGTATGAAGCGCACCGTGGAGGCCGCGCTGGCCGGAATCGATGACAGCACCCATCTGCATGTCAGCTTCGATGTCGACTTCCTCGACCCGAGCATTGCACCCGGCGTCGGCACCACGGTGCCGGGCGGGGTGAACTACCGCGAAGCGCAGCTGGTGATGGAAATGATCGCCGACAGCGGGCGCATGGGGTCGCTGGATATCGTCGAGCTCAATCCGCTGCTGGACAAGCAGAACGCCACCGCCGAACTGGCCGTGGACCTGGTGGAAAGCCTGTTCGGCAAATCCACGCTGATGCGCGATTGAGGGCATCCCTGAACGGATCGCCGATCCGTTCACGCCCGCTGCACGCCGCAGCCGCCAGATTGCACCTCACGCGGCGGCGGTGGCTTCGGCCCTGCCTGCCGAGCGACAGAACCCCATCCGCGTTGTAGCGGTGAAGCGGCGAACCCAAGGAGAAGCCCATGAAGCGCGTAGTTGCCCTGATGCTGTTGTCGATGTTCTCGGTGGCCATGCTGGCCGGCTGCAACACCGTTGCCGGTGCCGGCAAGGACGTGCAGAAGGCCGGTGAAAAGGTCGAGGATGCCGCCAAGGGCAACTAAGCCCGACGCGGTGTGGAACAGAAAAAGGCCGGGATCTTCCCGGCCTTTTTTTCGTGCGTGTGTATGGCCGCGTAGTCGCCATCGCGTGTGGCGATGGAGTGAACCATTCAAGCACGTGAGCATGTGTTTCATGAGCGGTTGACCGCCTTTCAACAGCGGATGCGGGAAGCTGCAGTCACGGTAAGAACGCCGTTGCAACCAAGGATTCCCAGCAATGAACAAAGACATCATTTCCGGCAAGTGGTCGCAGCTGAAGGGCAAGGCCCAGGCCAAGTGGGGCGATCTGACCAACGACGATTTCGATGTGGCCGAGGGCAATGCCGAATATCTGGCCGGCCGCCTGCAGGAACGGTATGGCTGGGCCAAGGACCGCGCCGAGAAGGAAGTCCGTGACTTCGAAGACAGCGTGCGCAAGGACTACCCGGACTACAAGTAAGTAGCCGGCGGTAAGCGGTTCCCCCACGTCGACGCCCGCACCCTCTGGTGCGGGCGTCGTGCTGTCAGGGACTCAACGTGTCGGCGGATCCGGCACGTAGCGGTTCGGAAACGCCTGCGGCTCGCGCGGCAGGCGCGAAGGCGGGTCGAGCACGATGCCGCGTGCGCGCAGCGCGCGTGCGCTGTCGTAACGCAGCTGCACGACCTGCGCCGGCGTGCGGCTGGCCCGTTCGAATGCGGTATCACGCACCGAGGAGCGTTCGCGCGCGCCGTGACCGGTGCCCAGCGACGGTGCCTGCGACCGCGCTGAGTAGCCGTCCATGCGGCTGGCGCTGGCGTCCGCAGCGGATTCCGCAGCGGCCGGCGCCGGGGCGCCACGGCGCAGCAGCGGCTCCGGTCGGAGCGGCCAGCGACGGGCCTCCTCGAACACCGCCGCGCCGATCACGCCGATGTTGTCCGCACGGCCGGTACGGCTGGCATAGCTGCCACTGGGGCTGCTGAAGACGAACTGCGCCACTTCATCCTGGCTCTTGCGCCAGCCGGTGATGTCGGCGCGCTGGCCGGGGTTGAGCACATAGCCGGTCTGCGACGGGTCGGCATCTTCGCCGGAGATGGCATTGATGCCATCCACCGAGAGCACCACCAGCACTCGCCGCGGGCTGTCGTTGTACAGGCGTACCGCATAGCGATGGCCGCGCTCGCCCGCCACCCAGCGCTGTCCATCGGCTGCATGGCTGCGCAGTTCGGTGCCGCGGTCGCGGTCGATCAGGGTCATCCGCACAGGGCCGTCCTGCGGCATCGGCGGTGGCGGCGGAACCGGGCGGAAGCCGGCCAGGGGCAGGATCAGCAGCAGGGGCAGCAGGCGTTTCATGTGGGAACTCCGGTGGGCTCGGGTGAATGAACGACCCGCAGGCCCTGACGGGGTTGGCCGTGGGCACGGTAAACTGGTTCCGTTCATCGAAGGTTTCCCCACGCAGTCATGACGACCCGAGTCCTTACCGGCATCACCCCCTCCGGCACCCCCCATCTGGGCAACTACGTTGGCGCCATCCGTCCGGCCATCGCGGCCAGCCGCACCCCGGGGATCGAGAGCTTCTTCTTCCTGGCCGACCTGCACAGCCTGATCAAGGCGCAGGATCCGCAGCGCACTCAGCGCGCGACCCTGGAGATCGCAGCCAGCTGGCTGGCCTGCGGCCTGGATCCGGAACACGTCTGGTTCTACCGCCAGAGCGACATCCGCGAAACCACCGAACTGATGTGGTTCCTGACCGCGATCGCCAGCAAGGGCATCCTCAATCGTGCCCATGCCTACAAGGCAGCGGTGGACAAGAACCGCGAGGAAGGCCTGGACGAGGATGCCGGCGTCAGCGCCGGGCTGTTCATGTACCCGGTGCTGATGGCTGCCGACATCCTGATCTTCAAGGCCAACCAGGTGCCGGTCGGTCGTGACCAGATCCAGCACATCGAGATGGCCCGCGACTTCGCCCAGCGCTTCAATCACGTCTATGGCAGGGAATACTTCCCGCTGCCGGAGGTGGTGATCGATGAGCAGGTGGCCACGCTGGCCGGCCTCGACGGCCGCAAGATGAGCAAGAGCTACCACAACACCATTCCGCTGTTCGCGCCGCGCGAGGAGCTGAAGAAGCTGGTGTTCTCGATCCTGACCGACTCGCGCGCACCGGGTGAGCCCAAGGACACCGAGGGCTCGGCGCTGTTCCAGATGTACCAGGCCTTCGCCACCCCGGAGCAGACCGCTGCTTTCGCCCGGGCATTCGCCGAGGGCATCAGCTGGGGCGATGCCAAGCAGCAGTTGTTCGAGCGCATCGACGGTGAGCTGTCACCGTTGCGCGAGCGTTACAACGCGCTGATGGCCGAGCCGGAAAAGATCGAGGCGCTGCTGAAGCGCCGTGGCCAGCAGCTGCGCGAGACGTTCGCGATGCCGCTGCTGGATGAGCTGCGGCACGCCGTGGGGTTGCGCGACCTGTCCACCGCCGGCGACATCGCCAGCGAGGATGCCGGCGCTGCCCGCGTGGCGCCGCCGCAGTTCAAGCAGTACCGCGAAAAGGATGGTCGCTTCTACTTCAAGCTGACCGCCGGCGACGGCACGCTGCTGATGCAGAGCATTGGTTTTGATTCGCCGCGCGATGCCGGCCAGCTGATCGCCGTGATCAAGCAGGCCGAGCAGGGTGATGCGCTGCAGAGCGAGCTGTTCAAGCTGGAGGCGGAGGTTGACGCGGTCCTGGCGGCACTGGCCGCGCTGCGCGAAGATGCCTGAGCGGACGATGCTGTAACGCCGGGCCCATGCCCGGCAGCGCTACCTGATGCACCCCGCCGGGCATGGCCCGGCGCTACCGATGGATGTGGAGCCGGGCATCGGGCCCGGCGCTATGGAAGGAGTCTGCGATGGCGTGGTTGTCGCTGCTGCTTTTCCTGCCCTGGTTCGTCGTGCTGGGCAGCCTGTACTGGCTGTTCCCGCGCCAGCCGCGCACGTCGCGGCGGCGCCTGTTCGATGGCCTGGTGCTGCTGCTGGCCTTTGTTCTGAGCATCGTGGCGATGCTGTGGGGCCACCACCTGGGCCTGGTGCAGACCGACGCGGGGCCGATCTGGCCGCAGGTGCTGGCGGTGCTCTATGCCTACGGCGCGTTCCTGGCGGTGCTGGTGCTGGCACTGCTGCTGCGACCGCGATGGTTGTAGTCCCGGGGCAGAGTGCGTGCCTCCGACCAAAGCCGCATCGAACCGGTCCTGCCTGCGCGCCTACCATGGACGCCTGATTCCGATTCCGCCAGGTGCGTGCCGATGATCGCCGACCCCAGCATCCACACCATCGATACCGGCTTCCAACGTCCCGACTTCGATGCGGCGTACCTGATCGTCGAGAACGGGCGGGGCGCCTTCGTGGACTGTGGCACCGGCCTGTCCGTGCCGGCGATGCTGCGGGCGCTGTCCGATGCCGGCCTGCAGCCCGACGCGGTGGACTGGCTTCTGCTCACCCATGTGCATCTGGACCATGCCGGCGGTGCGGGCCTGTTGATGCAGCAGCTGCCCAATGCCCGGGCCGTGCTGCATCCGCGCGGTGCGCCGCACATGATCGATCCGACCCGGCTGATCGCAGGCGCCACCGCGGTCTACGGCGCGGAGGAGATCGCACGCAGCTATGGCCGCATCGAGGCGATTCCCGAGCACCGCGTCGTGGTGGCCGAGGATGGCCATCGCCTCGATCTTGCCGGACGCGAACTGCTCCTGCTGCATACGCCCGGCCACGCACTGCATCACTACTGCGTATGGGATGCGCGCAGCCGCAGCTGGTTCACCGGCGATACCTTCGGTATCTCCTACCGCGAACTGGACAGCGCGCAGGGCGCCTTCATCTTTCCGACCTCTTCGCCCGTGCAGTTCGATCCCGAAGCGATGAAGGCGTCGATCCAGCGCATGCTCGACTACGATCCGCAGTCGATGTACCTCACCCACTATGGCCGCGTGGAGCAGGTGCAGCGGCTGGCCGGCGACCTGTTCGAGCAGATCGATGCGATGGCGGCGATCGGCCGCCAGTGCGACGAGCGGCCCGACCGCCATCGCTGCCTGCTGGCGGCGCTGCAGGCCCTGTACCTGGAGCGCGCGCAGCAGCATGGCTGCGTGCTGGATGACGCGGCGGTGGTGGCCGTGCTGGCCATGGACATCGAGCTCAACGCGCAGGGACTGGCCTGCTGGCTGGATCGCGAGCGCCGCTGACGGAGCGGGACTGCGGCCGGCACTGCTGTCACGTTACACTCTGGTGACTTCCCATCCTGCCGTGGTATTGCCGTGAACCCGATGCGCGTGTTGCTGCTGTCGTCCTGCCTGTTCGTGGGTGGCCTGGCCCAGGCGGCCAATGACCTTCCCGGCGGCGGTATCGACCCGCAGGCGCTGTCGCGCCACGTGCGTGTACTGGCGTCGGACGAATTCGAGGGCCGCGCTCCGGCCAGCGAAGGCGAAGAGCGCACCGTGCAGTACCTGATCGAGCAGTTCCGCAGCTATGGCCTGCAACCCGGCGGCGTGGACGGCAGCTGGGTGCAGCCGGTGCCGCTGGTGCGTGCGCAGCTGGAGGGTGCGGCCACGGCCAGCCTGGCGTTGAAGCAGGGCCGCCGCGCCCTGGTCAATGGCGTGGATGTGACCCTGCAGAGCCTGCAGCCGCGCGCCCGGGTGCAGATCAAGGATGCACCGCTGGTGTTCGTGGGCTATGGCATCGACGCACCGGAACGCCATTGGAACGACTACAAGGACATTGACCTGCACGGCAAGATTGCCGTGGTGCTGATCAATGATGCCGATTTCGAGGCCGACGCTCCCGGCGCGTTCGATGGCAAGGCAGTGACCTACTACGGCCGCTGGACCTACAAGTTCGAGGAGGCTGCGCGCCGCGGCGCCGAAGGTGTGCTGATCGTGCACGAGACCGCACCTGCGGCCTATGGCTGGGCGACGGTGAAGAGCTCGGGTACCTCGCCGTTGTTCGATATCGAGCGCAGCCAGGCCGAGGCGATGGCCCAGCACACACCGCTGCGCGGCTGGATGCAGCGCGAGCTGGCCGAGGCGATCTTCGCCGACGCCGGCCTCGATTTCGAGGCGGAGAAGCGCAAGGCGATGCGTGCCGACTTCCGTCCGGTGGCCCTGGACAACGCGCGGCTGAGCGTCGATTTCGCCCTCAAGCGCGAGCAGGTGGTGACCCGCAACGTCGTGGCCAAGCTGCCGGGCGGCGAGCACGGCGATGAAGCGGTGATCTTCTCGGCGCACTGGGACGCTTTCGGCATCGGCCAGCCCGATGCGAAGGGCGACCGCGTGCGCCGTGGCGCCATCGACAACGCCACCGGCGTGGCCACCGTGCTGGAACTGGGCCGGGTGTTCGCGGCCGGCCCGCAGCCACAGCGCACGCTGTACTTCGTGGCGCTGACGGCTGAAGAAAAGGGATTGCTGGGGGCCAGCTACTACGCCGCGCATCCGCTGGCGCCGCTGGACAAGACCGCTGCCGTACTGAACATCGAGATGTTCAGCCCGGACGGGCCGACCCGTGACATCGCTTCGTGGGGCAAGGGCCGGGTATCGCTGGAAGGCGACCTGGAGCGGGTGGCCAAGGCACGCGGCCGCAGCTACAGCCCGGACCCCAACCTGGAGGCCGGTTTCTTCTACCGCGCCGACCATTTCGCCTTCGCCCGGCTGGGTGTACCGGCGATCACCATCGGCCCGGGCCTGGACAAGCTGGACGGAGGCGTGGAAGCAGGGCGCGCGCTGCGCGAGAAGTACTTCGCCGACTGCTATCACCAGGCCTGCGACGCGTGGACGCCGGGCTGGGATCCCAGCGGTCATGCCGCCGATACGCTGCTGGTCTACGACCTGGGCGCGGAGCTGGCCAACAGCCGGCGCTGGCCGACCTGGGAGAAGGACTCCGAGTTCCGCGCTGCCCGCGACAAGAGCGAGGCGGCACGCCGCTGACGGCTAGCGCCTGCGCAGCAGCGTCCAGGCACCCCATGCACTGGCGGCCAATGCCGCCAGGTAGCAGGTGATCATGGTGCCGAGGCTGACCGTGCGCAGGCCGCTGAAGCGGCCGAGCAGGTTCATCCGCAGCGAGCTGTGACCGCTGCCCAGGTCCACTGCCAGCTGCACTGCCAGCGCGCTGGCGAAGACCAGAAGGGCGATGCCGAAGCCGGTGCGTGGCCAGCGCGCCTTCGCGCCCGGGCGTCGCAGCAGCCAGCCCAGCGTGGTTGCCACCGCCAGCAGCAGGGCGGCCCACATCAGGGGCGTGGCGGGAGATGCGGCAGCCACCGGCATTGCACCGGTGGCTGCCATCAGCACGGCATCCTTACTTGCGGGTGCCGTCGAGCCAGTTCGGGCCCTTGTTGGTGAGGAAGAACACATAGACCACCAACGATACCGCGATGGTGGCGGTGACATAGATGGCGAACCAGTCCACGTGGCCGGTCTTCAGCGCGCCCTGGTACAGCAGCGGGGCCGTACCGCCGAACAGCGAGTTGGCCAGCGCGTAGCCCAGGCCCACGCCCAGTGCCCGAACGTGGGTCGGGAACAGCTCGGCCTTCACCACGGCGTTGATCGAGGTGTAGCCGGTGAGGATGACGAAGCCCAGCGCCAGGGTGAGGAAGGCGAGGGTGGCATCGTGCTGGTGCGGCAGCTGCGTGATCAGGTACCAGCTGTACAGCACGCCGCCCACGCCGAAGAACACCAGCAGGCTCTTGCGCCCGATGATGTCCGACAGCCAGCCGCCGACCGGCTGCAGCACCATCAGGAAGGCCAGCACGCCCAGGTTGATCAGGGTGCCGGTCATCGGGTCGTCGCCTGCGAAGGCGCTCTGGATCATCTTCGGGCCGTTCACCGAGTAGGTGTAGAAGGCAATGGTGCCGCCGGCGGTGATCAGGAAGCACAGCAGCAGCGGGCGCCACTGGTGCACGAACAGTTCGTACATCGAACCGGATTTCTTGGCCTTGCCTTCGCGCGCGGCCTCGATCGAGGATTCTTCCAGCGACTCATCCATGCCACGGCGCAGCCAGAACACCACGACCGCGGCGATGCCACCGATGCCGAAGGCGATGCGCCAGCCGAACTCGGAGATCTCCGGCTTGCCCCAGACGTTCAGCATCAGGAACAGGGTCAGCTGGGCCAGCACATGGCCGCCGACCAGGGTGACGTAGTGGAAGGAGGACAGGAAGCCACGACGGCCCGGAATGGCGGCCTCGGACATGTAGGTGGCGCTCGCGCCGTACTCGCCACCGGTGGCGAAGCCCTGCAGCAGGCGCGCGAACAGCAGGATGATCGCCGCCCAGATGCCGATGCTGGCGGCAGTGGGGGTGATGGCGATGATGAAGGAGCAGAACGCCATCAGCGTGACCGATACGGTCAGGGCCAGGCGACGGCCATGGCGGTCGGCGAAGCGGCCGAAGAACCAGGCACCGATCGGGCGCATCAGGAAGGTCGCGGCGAAGATCGCCCAGACGTACATCGTGGAGTTCTTGTCTTCCGGCGAGAAGAACTGCGACTCGAAGTACACGGCGAACACCGAGTACACGTAGACGTCATACCACTCCACCAGGTTGCCGGCGGAGCCTTTGAGGGTATTGGAGATCGAGCGGCGCAATGCGGCGCCGTCGTTCGCGGGAACAGCAGGGTGGGGCGTGGTGCTCATCTGGGCGGGGATCCTCGATGCGATAGCGTCCGTGCGCGGAAAATACAGCGTCCGACCATGTGGTGGCGCAGCCGGGCAGCCTTCTTGGTACTGCATGACCCGTCAACGCGGGGTGGCAGGCCAGGACAGGGTGCATGGATGGACGACAGCGTGCCACCTTGCGGGGTGCCGGACCATACTCAAAACGTCCTAGAATCCGCCTTCCCCCGGTCCCTTGGTGCGTCATGTCGGCTCCCCCTGTTCCGTCTGCGGCTGCCCCCCGGGGCGGCCTTGTCGTGTTGGCGCTGCTGCTGGTCTACGTGGTCTGGGGCTCGACCTATCTCGGTATCGCCAAGGCCCTGCACGGCGGTGCGCTGCCGCTGACGATGGTTTCTGGCAGCCGCTTCATCATCGCCGGGGGCCTGATGTACCTGGCGCTGCGCCTGTTCTGGAAAATGCCGAAGCCGACGTTGCGGCAGTGGCGCAGCCTGGTGCTCATGGGGGTGACCATGCTGGTGCTGGGCAACGGCATGGTGGTGCTGGCCGAACGCGATGTGTCGTCCGGCCTGGCGGCCACGGCGGTGGCATCGGTGCCCCTGTGGATGGCGCTGTTCTCGGCGCTGCGCGGCCAGCACGCCAGCCGTGGCGAATGGCTGGGCATCGCCATCGGCTTCCTCGGCGTTGTCTGGCTGAATGCGGGCAGCAGCCTGACGGCGACGCCCACCGGGCTGCTGCTGCTGCTGATCGCACCGATCGGCTGGGCCTTCGGCTCGGTGTGGGCGCGCGGCCTGGACCTGCCTGGCCCGTTCATGACGGCCGCCGGGCAGATGATCTGCGGCGGCGTGCTGCTGGTGCTGATCGGGCTGGCGGTGGGTGAGCGGCCCACCACACTGCCCGATACCGGTGGCCTGCTGGCCATGGCCTATCTGTGCGTGTTCGGTTCGATCGTCGCGTTCACGGCCTACGTGTGGCTGCTGCAGAACGTACGCCCGGCGCTGGCCGGCAGCTACGCCTACGTCAACCCGGTGATCGCGGTGCTGCTGGGCGCAGCCCTCAACAGCGAACGCTTCGGCTGGCGCGACGTGCTGGCGATGGTGGTGATTCTGCTGGGCGTGGTGGTACTGACAATGGCAAGGACGCGCAAGCGATGAACATCGACGAGACAGAACAACGCCGGGGCCTGCTGGTCACCGCATCCACCTTCGTGCTGTGGGGACTGGTGCCGGTGTACTGGCACCTGCTCAATGAAGTGCCGTCGTTCCAGATCATCGCCCATCGCATCATCTGGAGCACGGTGCTGGTGGTGGCCTGGCTGCTGCTCAGTGCGAAGCTGGGCTGGTGGCGGAAGATCGCCGCGCAGCCGCGCGCGCTGCCGATCCTGGCGGTGTCGAGCCTGACCATCGCGTTCAATTGGGGCCTGTACATCTGGGCCGTCAATGCCGGCCACGTGATCGAGACCAGCCTGGGCTACTTCATCAACCCGCTGGTGAACGTGCTGCTGGGGGTGCTGGTGCTGAAGGAACGCCTGCGCCGGCTGCAGTGGGTGGCGGTGGGCATGGCGGCGGTGGGCGTGGCCTGGCTGACTCTCGACGCTGGCACGCCGCCGTGGATCGCGCTGGGCCTGGCCTGTTCGTTCGGCCTGTACGGCCTGCTGCGCAAGCTGGTCTCGGTCGATCCCGTAGCCGGGCTGGGCGTGGAAAGCCTGTATCTGTTCCTGCCTGCGCTGGCGTTCGCGGTCTGGGCCGAGAATAGCCACGGTGGCGGATTCTTCAGCGGCTGGGGCCTGCGCAACGATCTGCTGCTGATCTTCGGCGGCGTGGTCACCGCCGTGCCGCTGATCGGTTTCGCCTACGGTGTGAAGCGCATCGCGCTGTCGCTGGTGGGTATCCTGCAGTACATCGCACCGAGCCTGCAGCTGCTGCTCGGCGTGTTCTTCTTCCACGAATCGTTCGACATGGCCAAGGCCGTCGGTTTCGCAGCGATCTGGGCCGGGCTGCTGCTGTTCATCGGTGACAACCTGCGCACGATGCGGGCGGCAAAGCGCTGAGCCGGAAAGCAACGCGGGACGGAGCACCGGCACCGTCCCGCGTCCGCGCCGCCTCCGCTGGCGGCGCACGCATCAGGTTTCGCGTAGTGCCGTGGTGATCGGCAGGCGGGCGGCGCGCAGCGCCGGGAACAGGCCACCGACCAGGCCGATGCCCAGCGCCCACTTCAGCCCCGTCCACAGCAGTTCCGGCGACACGTGGAACTTGAACACCACCGCGCTGAAGTTGCTGCCGATGGTGGACACGCTGTAGCCATTGAACAGCAGCCATGCCACCGTGCAGCCCAGCAGGCCGCCGAGCAGGGCCAGCAGCATCGTTTCCAGCATCACCGCAGTCACCACCGGCAGGCCGCGGAAACCAATCGCGCGCATGGTGGCGATTTCGCGCGCACGCGTGGCCACGGCGGCATACATGGTGTTGAGCGCGCCGAACACCGCGCCCACCGCCATGATCGTACCGATCACCTTGCCGAGGATGTCGATCAGCTTGGTCAGGCCGCCGCCCTGCTTGCTGTAGTACGCACGGGTGGTTTCCACGTCCAGCTTCAGGCGCGGATCGGCGGCGACGGCGGCCTTGAACTGATCGAAGCCCGGCTTGCCCTCGGTACGCACGCTGATCGACTGCCAGGCACTGCGCTGGTACGTGGTGGCCAGGGTATCGGCGTCGGTCCACAGTTCGGAGTCATGCGCATCACCGGTGGCGAACACACCGACCACCGTCCAGGTCTGGTTGCCCAGGGTGAGCGTCCTGCCGACCTCCATGTCGCGGAACTGGCCCTTGGCGCCCTGGCCGACCACGATCTCGCGCAGGCCGGTGGCGAACTTGCGGCCTTCGATGATCTTGACCTTGTCATGCACCGCCCACGCCTGCGGCCCGACGCCCCTGAACTGCGCGTTGACGTCGGTACCGTCCGATTTGGAGACCAGGTTGACCACCTGCGAGAGTTCAGGCGACAGCAGTGGCCGTCCCTGTGCATCGCGGCTGATGCCGGGCAGGGTGGACAGGGTCGGTACCTGCTCGCGGGTGATGACCGAATTGGTTTCCGCCTGCGAACCACCGCGCAGCACGATGGCGGTGGTGTCATCGCCGGTGTTGCTGAGCGTGGCCTGGAAGCCTTCGCCCATCGCCAGCATCGCCACCAGCACGCCGACCACGCCGGCGATGCCGACCACGATCACCGAGGATGCCCCCCAGCGCTGCGGCAGGCTGGCGATGCCGATGCGGGTGGCGGCCAGGGCCAGCCGCCCGCTGCGGGTCAGCGCCAGCCACAGCCCGACCAGCACCGCCACGGCAAGCACGCCCACCCACGGCAGGCCGATCCATACCGCCAGGCCGATTGCCAGCGCCAGCACGGTCACCGTGTTGCCGAACCACTTCTTGAGCTTGTTCTTGAACATGTCGGTGTCCTCCTCAGCGGCCGGCCAGTGCGTCGACGATCTTCAGGCGCTTGGCGCGCAGCGCCGGCAGCAGGCCGACGACCGCGCCGATCACCACGATCAGGCCCAAGCCCATCAGCCAGGTCGGGGTGGGGATGTGCGGCGGCAGCAGGCCCATGCTCTTCGGGCCGATGGCGGGCAGGATCAGTGCCGCCAGGCCCATGCCGATCAGGCCACCGAGACCGATCAGCAGCACCGATTCGATCATCACCAGTATCAGCACCGTGCTGTCCTTGAAGCCCAGTGTCTTCAGCGTGGCCAGCTCCGGCACGCGCTCGCGTACGGCCTGCGCCATGGTGTTGCCGGTCAGCAGCAGCAGGGTGAAGAACACCGCGCCCATGATCGAGGTGACGATCATGCCGATGTCGGCAAACTGCTTGACGAAGGCCTGCTGGAACGCCGATTCGGTCTGGGTCTTGGTTTCGTGGTCGGAGTTGGCGGAAATCGCATCGATGGCCTGTGCCACCCGCGAAGAATGGTCGGGGTTGTCGAGCGTCACCGTGTACCAGCTGACCTGGTTCTTGATGTAGTCGTTGGACTCATCGAAGTATTTCCAGTTCATCATCAGCTGGCGCTCTTCGTTGGAGGCCTGCGCCGGATCCTTGGAACGGAAGATGCCCTTCAGTTCCAGCGGCCAGTCGTTGCTGCCGCCGCGCGGGAAGATCGTCGCCTGCAGCGGGATGGTGTCGCCGACTTTCCAGCCGAACTGCTTGGCCAGGGTCTCGCCGACGATCGCACCGGTGCGGGTGTTCTTCCAGTCTTCCAGCTGCGCCGGGTCGATCTGCAGCTCGCGGTAGACGTCGAAGTAGTTGGGCGATACCGAGAAGTTCGGGAAGAAGTTCTTCGGATCCTGGTAGATGCCGCCGAACCACATGCCATAGGCCACGTCGCGCACGCCCGCCACCTGGCGGATCTGCGTTTCCAGGCGGATCGGCAGCGACTGGGTGATCGACAGGCGCGAGGCCACCACCAGGCGGTTGGCCCCTTCCACACTGCCACCGGAGGTGAATGCCACGCGCACCGAGTCGAGCATGCCGAACAGCAGGAACGCGGCCACCACCGACAGCAGGGTCAGCAGGGTCCGGGTGCGGCTGCGGAACAGCTGCGCCCAGACCAGAGAGAAGTATTTCATCGCTGTGGCCTCCGTCAGTGGGCCAGCGGCGCGTCGGCCAGCTCGCCCTTGTCCAGGTGCACCGTGTGCGTGGCGTACTCGGCGGCCTTCGGGTCATGGGTGACCATGATGATGGTCTTGCCGTGTTCGCGGTTGAGCTGCTGCAGCAGGCCCAGGATCTCCTCGGCGGACTGGCGGTCGAGATCGCCGGTGGGTTCGTCGCAGATCAGGAAGGTCGGGTCGGAGACGATCGCACGGGCGATCGCCACGCGCTGCTGCTGGCCGCCGGACAGCTCGTTGGGACGATGGTTGCGGCGGTCGGCCAGGCCGACCAGGGTCAGCGCGATCTCGGCGTTGCGGCGGCGCTGCGCGGCATTGAGATGGGTCAGCAGCAGCGGCAGTTCCACGTTCTTCTGCGCGGTCAGCATCGGCATCAGGTTGTAGAACTGGAACACGAAGCCAACGTGGTGGCTGCGCCAGGTCGACAGCTGGCCACCGCTCATCTGATCGATGCGCTCGCCTTCGATGCTGATCTCGCCGCCGCTGGGATTGTCCAGGCCACCGATCAGATTGAGCAGGGTGGTCTTGCCTGAACCGGACGGCCCCATCAACGCGACGAAGTCGCCGCGGGCGATGTCCAGGTCGATGCCGTGCAGCACCTGCACCTTCTCGGGGCCGCGCTGGTAGGTCTTGGTGATGTTGCGCAGTGAAACCAGGGTCGACATGGGTGGTTCTCCACGTAGGCGGGAAACGGTGACGCACCCCGGCTGCCGGCCGGGCATGCGTGGAACGGTGTCGTTGTCGAACGGTGCCGCTGGCGGCGCCCCGGAAGGCGCCGTGCCGCTACTGCGTTTGCTTCTGCTGGACCCGGGTGCCATCGCGCAGGGTGTCCGGCGGGTTGACCACCACCAGCTCGCCGGCATTCACACCCTTGAGCAGCTGGCGATCCTTGCCCATGGCCTGGCCAGCCTGGACCGTGCGCTGCTGCACGCGGTTCTCGTCGCCGAGCACGAAGGCCACCGATGCACCCTCGCGCTCGACCACCGCGCCTGCCGGCACACGCACGCCCTGCGGCTTGGCTTCAGCCTGCGGCGCTGCCTGTTCCAGGAAGCTGACCCGCACGCCCATCTCCGGCACGATGCGCGGGTCCTTCAGCTTCAGGGCCACACGCACCTTCACCGTCGCCTTGCCCCGGTCGGCGGTGGGGATGATGGCGATCACCTCGGCCGGAATCTTCCATTCCGGATAGGCATTGAGGATGGCTTCCACCGGCATCTTCGGTTGCACGCGGCCAATGAAGGCTTCGCCGACCTCGACCTCGATCTCCAGCGAATCCATGTCGACGATGGTGCCGATGCCTGTGCGGGTGAAGCCACCACCGGCCGACAGCGGCGAGACGATCTCGCCCGGCTGTGCCGCCTTGGCCGTGACCACGCCGGAGAACGGCGCACGCACGATGTTGTTGTCCACCCCAAGGTCGGCGATCGCCAGCTGGTCGTTGGCAACCTTCACGTTGCGCTGTGCGGTTTCCAGCTGCGCGCGCAGGCTGTCGCGCTGGGCCACGGCCTGGTCGTACTGCGAGCGCGAGACCAGCTGCTGCCCGACCAGCGCCTGCAGCCGGCTGGCCTCTGCCGCCGCCTGCCTCTGCTGTGCCTCCAGTCCGGCCACCTGGCTGCGTGCGGCCTGCAGCTGCGAGGCATACAGACTGCGCTGCGCGTCGGCATCGATCGGGTCGAGGGTGGCCATGATCTGTCCCGCCTCCACGCGCATGCCTTCCTCGATCATCACCTCGCGCACCTTGCCGGTGATCTTGGCCGACACCGTAGCCATGCGCCGGGCGACGACATAACCACTGGCATCGAGGACCGAGCTGCTGGCGCTGCCCTGCTGGATGGCGACCGCCGGTGCGGTTTCCACCTGCACGGCCGGAGTGCGGCCGAACAACGCGAAGGCGCCTGCGGCCAGGAGCAGCACCACCGCGATCACGGCGATCCACAGCCAGCGGCGACCGCTGCCACCACCACCAGAGGCAGGCGGCGGTGACTTGCGTTCGATACGGAGTTCCTTCAACAGCTCGGCAGAAGCGTTCATTCGTTCCATCACAGGCGTTCGGGCGGGTGTGACCGGAAGGGCGGACAGCGGCGGTTCCGGCAGTGGAGCGTGCGGCACAGCATGACGGCAGGCACGGGGATGACGGCAGTGACAGCTGTCATCCGATGACCTTGACGGTGGCAACTGCGAAACGTGACCAAGGGGGCGCAGGATGGCAACGTCCCCGCTACCGGTACCGCCCATGGCTCCGATCGCCCCGTCGCTGGCTGGCCTGCAGCAGGTGCAGGTGCGTCGTAACGGCGCCGGCAAGAGTACCGCGATCAGCGGGCTGTTGCGCCTGCGCAGGCCTGGCGGAGGGCAGCGCACGCGGCCGGCAGGGCCGTGCTGGCGCGCCCGCGCCTGCGCAGGATCGGCTGAACTGGCATGATCGGCAGCGATCGTTCCCGCCTGGACCCTCCCGTGTCATCGAGCTGGCTGGCCTCCCTGCTGCGCCCTGCGCCGGACTCGGCGGTTGCCGACACGCTGCGGCGTGGCAAGTCGCCCTGGAGCGAGGCGATCCATCTGCTGTGGTCGGTGTGGATCTTCCTGACCCCGCTGCTCGGCCATGGGTTCACCCTGCGCTGGCTGCTGCTGACCTTGGCCAGCTACCCGCTGTTCCTGCTGCTGTACGCCAAGGTGCTGGTATCGCCCCGCCACCACGCAAGCCGTTATGCGCTGGGTCTGATTGCAATGGCCCTGGTCCTGCTGCCCTGGTATCCGTCCGGGCTGACCTACTTCGTGTTCGGCTGCGTACTGATGCGGGTCAGCGGGCGCGGTGGCTGGTGGCGGTACCTGCTGCAGTTGACCGGCCTGAACATCGTGTTCTGCGTGGTCGCGCTCGCGTTCGAGTATCCCTGGCAGAGCCTGGTGTGGATTCCGGCGGTGTCGTACATCGTTGGCCTGGTCGTCAATGTCGAGGCGCTCAACCAGGAGAAGGAGGCGGCCCTGCAGCTGTCGCAGGAGGAAGTACGTCGCCTGGCGGCGACCGCTGAGCGTGAGCGGATCGGTCGCGACCTGCACGACCTGCTGGGCCACACCCTGTCGCTGATCACGCTGAAACTGGAGCTGGCACGCAAACTGCACGATCGCGGCGACGCGCGCGCGCGGCAGGAGATTGGCGAGGCCGAGGCCATCGCCCGCGAAGCGCTGGCGCAGGTGCGCAGTGCGGTCACCGGCATCCGGGCCAGCGACCTGGCCGGGGAGCTGGCCTCGGCGCGGCTGCTGCTGGAGTGCCAGCAGGTGCATCTGCAGTACGCGCCGCCGCCGCCGATGCCGGTGGAGGTGGAGCGTGGCCTGGCGCTGGTCCTGCGGGAGGCCGCGACGAATATTGCCCGCCATGCACAGGCGACACAGGCGCGGGTGGACTTCATGAAGGAAGGAAAAGTACTGGTGATGCAGATCCGCGATGATGGCCGGGGTGGCATGCAGGCCGAGGGCAATGGGCTGAGCGGGATGCGTGAGCGCACTGCGGCGCTGGGCGGGTATCTCACCGTGCAGTCTCCGCGCGGCGGGGGCACGGTGCTGAGCGTGCGCGTGCCGCTGTCGGCGGCCACTGTCCCGTTGCCGCCCGTTGCACCCGCGCCGGTGGCGCAGGATGGCGCGGCATGATCCGCATCCTGCTGGCGGAAGACCAGGCCATGGTGCGCGGCGCACTGTCCGCATTGCTCGGCCTGGAGGCGGACATCGAGGTGCTGGGCAGCGCCGCCGATGGCGAGGCCGCCTGGCGCATGCTGCAGCAGCTGAAGCCGGACATCCTGGTGACCGATATCGAGATGCCCGGACTGTCAGGGCTGGAACTGGCCCAGCGCATCGCACGCCACGAACTGCCCATCAAGGTGGTGATCGTGACCACCTTCGCGCGCGCCGGTTTCCTGCGCCGCGCGCTGGACGCAGGCGTGCTCGGCTATCTGCTCAAGGACGCGCCAGCGGAGAACCTGGCCGATGCACTGCGCAAGGTGAAGCAGGGCGTGCGTGCGATCGACCCACAGCTGGCACTCGATGCCTGGTCACAGGCGGACCCGCTGACCGACCGCGAGCGGCGCGTGCTGCGCCTGGCGGGCGAAGGACGGACTGCCAGCGAGATCGCCGAGCAGCTGGGGTTGTCGCACGGCACGGTGCGCAACTACCTGTCCGAGTGCATCGGCAAGCTGGGCGTGGCCAACCGGATCGAGGCGTACCGGCTGGCACGGCAGAAGGGCTGGCTGTAGCGGAGTGGCTCGACCCTTTTGAGCCGAGCCATGCCCGGCGGCTCCCGAGGGGTTCCCTGGCCCACGAGCGATCGACAGGCCGCAGTCGCGTCAGTCCTTCCCGCGCGCCATCGCCTGGAACACGCCATCGCGGCGGACCCACAGGTGGAAGAGGGCGGCACCGACATGCATCAGCACCGTGGCGAACAGCACGTAGGCCAGCAGGCTGTGCGCGCTGCGCAGCGCCGCATACAGTGCCGGTGTGTGCGGCACGATCGGTGGCAGGTGCAGTCCGCCCCCCAGCACGATGGGGTAGCCTCCCGCGGACAGCATTGCCCAGCCCACCAGCGGCATTGCCAGCATCAGCGCGTACAGCATCCAGTGCGATGCCTTTGCCGCCATCACCTGCCACACCGGAAGATCGGCCGGCAGCGGCGGCGGCCGATGGCGCAGGCGGTTGTACAGGCGCAGCAGCACCAGCACGCCGATCGCGATGCCCAGCGGGCGGTGCAGGTCGAGCAGCATCGGCCGCAGGTGCAGCGAGGCGACCATGGTCACGCCGATGAACAGCATGGCGATGATCATCACCGCCATCGACCAGTGCAGTACCCGCGCCAACAGGTTGAAGTGGCCATTGCCGGTACTCATCGTGCAGCCTCCTTCGGTTGCGCTGCCGCTCCGGCCGCGCGCTCGCGCTCGCGCCGGTTGAACGACTGCGAATAGACCGCCGACCGCGCGGCCAGGATCGGATCGTCACTGCCGCGGATGCCGCTGGGCAGGATCAGCGGGTCGAAGTTCAGCTCGCCGCAGGCGCCCTGTTCCTGCGACTGCATGCGTTCCAGGCTCAGCACGCCTGCCACCACCGTTTCCCGCGCGTCCGGCCAGGGCACCGACGGATCATCGATGGCGTCCCCCGGTTCGGCGATGCTGACCACCAGGTCCCATTGCACCGGGCCGGCCGCCAGCCGGCGCTGCAGGTCCTGGCTGAGGAAATCGACATCGGCGCGCTTGCGGGCGTCGGCATCAAGCTCGGCGACCGGCGTGCGGGGCTGCCATTGCCAGCGCACGGCGCGTCGCTGGCCCTGCGCATTGGTGAACCAGAAGCTGTTGACGCTGTTGAAGCGGGTATTGGCCCAGCTGTCGGTCCACGGCGCGCTGCGTGCCCATTGCTGGAACGCCTGCGCGCTGGGGTACTTCGCCAGCACCGCCGCCATCTTCTGCGGGTCGGGCTTGCCGGTTGCCGGATCCGGGATCTGCGCCTGCGTCTGTTCGAAGAAGGCCTCCGCCGTCGGCACCGCGAAGAACGGGAAACTGTTCATCGCCATCCGCCATTCCTGGCCATCGTCGCTGACCAGCTGCAGGGCGATGCTGCGCACCCGGGCGCTGCCATCGGCCCCATGGGGATCGCCACCACCGATCGACAGGCGGCCCAGCACCGGTACCCGGGCCTGCGAGAACACGCGCGCGCTGGACAGCGTCGGCGCCTGTGCACTGGGTGCGAACCAGCCACTCACGCACACCCCCTTGCTGTGCGCACGGCGGAACCCGGGATGGGCCGGGCCGGTGGCCTCGATGGTGTCGGTGAAGCGTTGCGCGGTGAGGCGGTGGCCGACCCAGCCGGCCAGCCAGGCAAAGCCCAGCGTGACTCCGCCAAGAATCAGGGCGATCAGCGCGATCCAGGGTAGCGGCGAATGCCTGCGCGGTGTGCGCGGCCCCTGGCCGGCGCGGGTGTAGCGGAAGAGCGACATGGTCGGAGTCCTGCCTTCACGGAATGTGTGGGTGGTCGACCGACACATCCTCGCAGAACCCGACCGTGGCCGGAATTCAATTTTTCGTCACAACCCGGTGGAGCGGACCCCTGTCCGGCTCCACCCGCGCATCGGCTGCGCTCAGGCGTAGCGTGCCTTCAGCATCGCCCAGGCCGAGCGCAGGGCCAGTGCTTCGCCGCCGGCCGGGCGGCCCGGCCGTTCGCCATCGTTCCAGGCGTACACATCCAGGTGCGCCCAGCGCTGGCCATCCTCAAGGAAGCGCTCCAGGTACAGCGCGGCGGTAACCGAGCCCGCCATGCGCGAACCGGCATTGGCCAGGTCGGCGATGCCGCTGCTCAGGTAACGCAGGTAGGGACGCCACAGCGGCATGCGCCAGACCGGGTCGCGCGTTTCATCTCCGGCCTGCAGCCACTGCTGGGCGACGGTGTCATCGTTGCTGAAAAGTGCCGGCAGGTCCGGGCCCAGCGCGATGCGCGCAGCGCCGGTCAGGGTCGCGAAGTCCAGCACCAGGTCCGGCTTCTGCTCAGCGGCGAAGGTCAACGCGTCGCACAGGATCACACGGCCTTCGGCGTCGGTGTTGTCGATCTCCACGCTCAGGCCCTTGCGGGTGGCGATGACTTCGCCCGGACGGAACGCATCCGGGCCGATCACGTTCTCCACCGCCGGCACCAGCAGGGTCAGGCGCACCGGCAGCTGCCGGGCCATCACCAGTCCTGCCAGGGCCAGCGCGTGCGCGGCGCCGCCCATGTCCTTCTTCATGTTGCGCATGCCATCGGCCGGCTTGATGTCCAGCCCACCGGTATCGAAGCACACGCCCTTGCCGACCAGCACCAGCGCCGGATCCGTCGGCTTGCCCCAGCGCAGCACGACCAGGCGCGGCGCGCGATGCGATGCGCGGCCGACGGCATGGATGGCCGGGAAATTCTGCGCCAGCAGCGCATCACCGGTGATCGCTTCGACCTCGGCGCCGTGCGCCGCTGCCAGCGTGCGTGCGGCCTCTTCCAGCTGCTGCGGACCCATGTCTTCGGTGGGCGTGTTGACCCAGTCGCGCACGCGCAGGCTGGCGGCGATCAGATCCGCCACTTCCCCGGTCGGTGCGGCAACCAGCTGCGCCGGGTGCCGGTTGCGCTTGCGGTAGCGGTCGAAGCGATAGCTGCCCAGGCCCCAGCCCAGCTGCAGCAGTGCCTGCTCGCTGGCCGGCAGCTCACTGGCGAGCTGCCACACGCTGCCTTCGGGCAGGGCGTGCGGCGCGTGCGCATAGCTGTAGGCATCGCCGCGATCGCCCACGCCCATCACCGCACCGGCCAGACCCTCGCTGCCGGGCAGCAGGGCGATGCTGTGCGAGCCGGCAGTGAAGCCCTGCGAGGCCAGCCAGGCCTGCGTGGCGGCGGGCTGTCCGGCGTTCCAGCGGGCGAACTGCTCGCGATCCAGCACGTACAGCGGCAGTGCGGCAGAAGTGTCGGCGGTGAAGCCCGTGATCTCGCTCATGCGTCAATTGCTCCGGGGTGCGGTGGCGCCGAGGTTGGCGTCCAACCAGTCGGCCAGGCCGGTGAGGGTGTCGAACTGCAGGTCGGGCTGCAGCTGCGGATGGGTCCAGGTGGCGGCGTCGCGGTTGATCCAGCAGCCGCGCAGGCCGGCGGCGATGGCGCCGGCCACGTCCATCTCGATGTGGTCACCGACATGCAGCACCTGCGCCGGGGCCACGCCCAGCCGGGCACACGCGGCATGGAAAATGCTCGCCTCCGGCTTCGCCGCGCCATGTTCGCGCGCACCCAGCTGGAAGGCGAAATGATGGGCCAGCCCGATCCGCTGCAGGTCCGCATTGCCATTGCTCAGCGCGGCCACGGGTACCCGCGCGGCGATACGCGCCAGGGCATCGAGGGCATCGGGATAGCACTCCACCTGGTTGCGCGCGGCATAGAACGCTTCGTAGGCCGGCTCCAGCAGGTCCAGGCTGGCGCCGCTGTTCTGCAGCGCCTCACGCAGCGTCAGCCGGCGCAGCGCGCTCAGGTCATGATGCAGATGCGGGTTGTCGCGGAACGAGCGCTCGCGCAGTTCGCGCATCGCCGCCAGCGGATACATCGCGGCGGTGGCCGGGCTGTGTTCACGCATCCAGTCGTGCAGCACCTGGTCGATGCGGGCGCCGATCGGTGCGAACGGCCACAGCGTGTCGTCGAGGTCGAGGGTGATGGCAAGGACGGGGAAATTCACCCGGTCATTCTACGCCTGCCCGCGCGCGCTTTCATTCCAGCAGGCGCGCCCAGCCCTGCATGCCGTCCAGCCGGGCCAGCACCAGCTTGATGCAGACCAGCAGCGGCACCGCCAGCAGCAGCCCGATCATGCCCCAGGCCCAGCCGAACACCATCAGTGCCAGGATCAGGACCAGCGGCGAGAGCTTCATGCGCCGGCCCAGCACGATCGGGGTCACCAGCTGGCCCTCCAGGGTATGCAGGCCCAGATACGCCGCGGCGGGCAGCAGTGCCTGCAGCGGGTCGCGGAATTCGACGAAGCCCATCAGCAGCATCAGCGCTACTCCGATCAACGGGCCCACATAGGGCGCGAAGTTCAGCAGTGCCGCCACCGTCCCCCACAGCAGCGCTTCCTGCAGGCCGATCCCCAGCAGCATCAGCACACCGGCGAAGACCAGGCCGACCAGCGTGTTGATCACGCTGATGGTCAGCACATAGCGCGACACCTCGCGCTCGATCGAGCGCAGGATGTCGCTGGTGAAGCGCTGTTGCTGGCGGTTCGGGAACAATGCGATCGCCGCACGCTGCAGGCTTTGCCCATAGATCATGAAGAACAGCGTCAGCAGGACCACGGCCAGTACCGAGGCGGCCAGCCGGGGGGCGCGGGTCAGCATGCGATAGGGATCGTCCAGCTGGGTGCGGATCACCTGCACCTTGCGATTGCTGTCGCCGCCGGCAACGCGGGCGAAATTCTCGGCCGCCAGATTGGCCTGCTGCACCGGCTTGGTCAGATCCTGTACCTGCCGGGCGACCTTGCGCAGCTGTTGTGGCGCTTCCTGCGCCCATTCCATCGCCGGGCCGATCAGCTGCACGGCCAGCGAGCTGGTCACGCCCAGGCCGGCACCGAGAACCAGCAGCGCTCCCAGCGCCCGCGGAATCCACAGCTTCTGCAGCAGGCGCAGGATCGGGTTGCCGACCAGCGCGAAGAACATCGCCAGCAGTACCGGCAGGATGATGTCCTGTGCGGCCCACAGCGTGTAGGCCACCGCCAGCGTTGCCAGCACCACCAGCGACATCGGCCCGCGCGGGCGGGTGGGCGGCGGAAGGGCGGCAGCAGACGGTGCGGGTTCGGCCGGTGACGGGGACAGGAGGGACTCGCTCATCGACGTACCGACCGGGAAGGGGAGCCTATTATCCGTCCGCCGCGGTCAACGCGGCGGATGCTGTTCGTCAACGTTCGGACAGTTCGGTGGCCGCTTCGGCAGGCCGCGGTTCGCGCGCCTCAGGCTCGGCAGGTGGCGCGGAAGCGGGTGCCGCGGCAGCGGGAGCGACCGGGTCGGCGGCGGCTTCGGCAGTGTCGGCCGCATCGTCTGCGGTGTCGGCGGCGTAGGCTGCCACGGCGGCAGCCAGCGCTGCCTGGCCGCTGGCCACCAGGCTGGAGACCGAGCCGATCATCTGCAGCCAGCGCGCACCGTTCACTTTGCCCGGCACTTCCAGCTTGCCGGCCACGAAGCCACCGGCCAGGCCGACCACCACGATGCGCAGGGGAGACCAGCCCCGGCGCCAGACCTCGCTGAGCACGGTCCAGTTGTCCTGGGTTTCACCCATGCGCACGGCCACCACCTGTTCGCAACGCTTCACCCGCCGCTGCAATGCGCCGAACTTCATGGCTTGCCCTCCGGAATCTGTACGCCGGCATCGGGATCGTCTTCGCTGGGCTCGTCGAACAGGCCAAGGCGCGACAGCTGGCGCCGGGTAGCATGCATGCCGGTGTGGTGGAAGAAGTAGGACACCCGCCAGATCGCATAGCCGGTTACTGCGAGGCTGATCAGCGAGGTGATCAGAAGCGCCTGCAGCCAACTCAGGCCCCAGCTCTGCAGCAGGGCGATGAGCGTGGCGGCCATCAACAGCCAGGCCGAGGCCCCGAACACGATCGCCACGCCCGCCCAGGCCAGGGCCCGGCCGAACGCACTGCGGGCGAGCGCGAAATCCGACGAGGCCAGGCGACGCAGCGAGCGCAGCGTGTGCTTGGCCGAATCGGCGGCGGCGCGACCGGCCGCGCCGACCTGGCGGATGCTCTCGTCCAGCGGCGGGGTGGCCGCCGGATCGGGGCGTTGCGTGTTGTCTTCGCTCACGCCGTGGACTTACTTGTCGCTGCTGCCGCGAGCCAGCTTGGCGATGATCCAGCCAGTGGCGAAGGCAACACCGAACGATGCCAAGGGACGTTCACGGATCAGTTCAGCGGCGCTGTCGATCAGATCCTTGCCCTTGTCCATCAGTGCATCGACCTGTTCCTTGGCGGCAGCGCCGCCGAATTCAGCCGCAGCAAGGCCGGACAGCGCCGTGTCGGACAGCTCGGCCTTGACGTTGGCCTTGCCGATGCGCAGTTCGTCGGTTGCAGCGCCGGTCGCGCCCTTGATCGCACCGCCGGCAGCACTGGCGGCCTGCTTGAGGTGGGAACCGGCTTCACCCAGGTGTTCCTTCAGGTTCTCGGTATTGGTGGGGCTCATCGAATCACTCCTGTTGCGATGGGGAACGGACGATCGGCTTCAGCCGACAGGGACGTACAGCAATAGCACTGGCCGGGTATAGGGGGTGTTACGGCGGAGCGATCAGCGCATCACCAACTGGCCCTGCTGCTGGCCGTTGTTGCGCAGGATGCGCAGCACCAGGGTCGGTGGCCGCTGCTGGAAATTGGCGCGCCAGCTGGCCAGGTCGGCGAATTCACCCACCGTGGCATCGGTGATGATGTCGCCCTGCTGGAGCCCGTTGCTGGCTGCGCGGCTGCCGCGCTTGACCTCGCTGACCAGCACCCCGCGTACGCCGGACTGGCGCAGCGATTCGGGCAGGTCGACGAAGGTCGCGCCGCCCAGGCGCGGGTCCAGGCTGTCGCCGCTGGCGGCGCGCGCCTGCTCCTTCAGCGTCGCCCGGATCTGCAGCGGCTTGCCTTCGCGGCGCACGTCCAGCGCCAGAACGCTGCCTACCGCTGCCAGGCCCTCCACGTTGTGCAGGGCTTCGGCGCTGTCCACGCGCTGACCGTTGGCGGCAACCACGACGTCGCCCGGCTTCAGCCCGGCCGCCGCACCGGCCGAACCGGCCAGTACCCGGGTGATCAGCGCGCCGCGGGTTTCGCCCAGGCCCAGGCCCTGGGCGATCTGCGCGCTCAGGTTCTGGCTTTCCACGCCCAGGGTGCCGCGCACCACCACGCCATGCTTGACCAGCTGGTCGACCACGCTGCGCGCCAGGTTGGTGGGAATGGCCAGGCCCAGGCCGATGTTGCCGGCCATGCTGCCCTGCGGGTTGAAGCTGGCGGTGTTGATGCCGACCAGCTGACCCTGCAGATCGACCAGCGCACCTCCGGAGTTGCCCGGGTTGATCGAGGCGTCGGTCTGGATGAAGTTCTGGTAGCCCAGCCCACGGATGCCACTGCGGCCGACCGCCGAGACGATGCCCGAGGTCACCGTCTGGCTGAAGCCGAACGGATTGCCGATCGCCACCACGAAGTCGCCGACCCGTAGCTGGTCGCTGTTGCCGAGCTTGATCTCGGTGAGGTTCTGCGCCGGGATGCGGATCAGGGCGATGTCGGTGTCGCGGTCCGAGCCGAGGAATTCCGCCTTGACCGTGCGCCCGTCAGCGAGTGTCACCTGCACGTCATCGGCGTTCTCGATGACGTGGTGGTTGGTCAGCACCAGGCCTTCCTTCGCGTCGATGATGACGCCCGAACCCAGCGATTCGTTGATCCGTTCCTGCGGGATGTCCGGGAACAGGCGGCGGAAGAACGGGTCGTTGAAGAAGGGGTTGCGTACCCGTACCACCTGCTTGGTGTTGACGCTGACCACGGCGGGCATGGTCTTTTCCAGCATCGGTGCCAGCGAAGGCACCGGCTGGCCGGCGACCGAAGCCGGCAATGCGGCGGTGGCCGGAAGGGCAGCCGGCAAGGGCGCGGCGTCGGCGCGGTTGTCCAGGTGGGCGTTGATGCCGGTGGCGACGAATCCACCGAAGGCGGCGGCGATTGCGAGCGTGAGAAGGGTAGGTAGCGGTCGCATGGGAGTCGGTTCGCAGGCGTGGGATGGGGGCCGTTGGCCCATACGGTAAAACAAGCTGAATGAATCTGCCGCGGCGTGGATAAATGCGCGATGAAAGAGACCCTCGTCGATGCGGCGCCCGACGACGGCTGACCCGCCTGCGGTGCGGTCGGCCATCGGCGCTACACCGATAGGGTGTGTCCGCTGGCGTGGCCAGGACACCCTCTGATACTTGCGCAGTTCTGCCGATCCAAGGTGCGCGATGGCACGTCGCGCGTGCAGGTTCCGGCAAGGGGCGTGCAGGCAGCCCGTCGCCGCGACGTGCACCTCAATCCGATGGCGCAGCGCTGAAAAAAAGGGGTTTGCTGCGGATCGACGGTAGCAGCACCAGCCTCCCCCTACACTACTATCGTCGCAGCAGACGCGATTGCAGGCGTACCACCCGTTCCACGATCGTCATTGTCGGTATAGCATCGCCCCGTTTTGACAATCCACGCCCCCAGGAGGGCAACATGAGCAACGGTAATGGTGTGTCGGTCGTGACCGACGCCGTCGAGAACGCGAAAGAAACCGCCACCAACGTCGGCGAGACCATCGCCCACGCCGCTGAAGACGCAGTGAAGTCGGTCAAGAAGACCGTCAAGCGCGCCCGCAAGGCCGCCACCACCCGCGTCGCCAAGGCCAAGAAGGCCGTGGCCAAGGTCGAGAAGACCGTTGCCAAGAAGGCCGAGAAGGCCGCCAAGTCGGTCGGCAAGACGGTCGCCAAGGCCAAGCAGAAGCTGGAAGCCGCCAAGAAGAATGCCAAGGCCGAAGCCGCTGCCCTGAAGAAGGAAGTGGCCAAGAAGAAGGCCGCTGCCGGCAAGACTGTCGCCAAGAAGGCTGCTGTTGCCAAGAAGACCACCAAGGCCGCCACCAAGGCTGCCGGCAAGAAGGTCGCCACGGTGAAGAAGGCTGCGACCAAGAAGGCAGCCGCCACCAAGAAGACGGTTGCCAAGAAGGCCGCCGCCGCGAAGAAGGTTGTCGGCAAGAAGGTGGCCACCGCCAAGAAGGCCGTGGCCAAGAAGACGGTCGCCGCCAAGAAGGTGGCTGGCAAGAAGACCGTGGCCGCGAAGAAGGTTGTCGGCAAGAAGGTTGCCGCTACCCGCAAGGTCGCCACCAAGAAGACGGCTGCCGCCAAGAAGGTTGTCGGCAAGAAGGCCGCTGCCACCCGCAAGACGGTTGCCAAGAAGGCAGCGACCACCAAGAAGGCTGTCGCCCGCAAGGCTGCACCGCTGAAGAAGGCCGCTGCCAAGAAGGCCCCGGCGAAGAAGGCCGTGCGCAAGGCTGCCAAGCGCAAGTAATCGCGCGAGCGGCGAAGGCCCCTCCGCCCTGCCGGGTGGTGGGGCCTTCTGCGTTCATGGGGGGGACAACGGCCCGGCATGAAGCCTGCGGGGTCGTCCTGGGGCAAGATGAAGTCCCTCCGCTGGAGTTCCCATCATGCGTGGCATCGATTTCAGTTCCTGGCAGGGTGTGCTTTCCACGTTGGCCGGCCTGGTCCTGATCACGCTGCTGGGTGTGGGTATCCGCCTGCTGGTGATGCAGACCCTGCAGCAGCGCCGCGAGCGCGAGAACCGGCAGATCAACGAACGGCTGCGCACGCTGATGGCCGCCTACAAAACCCTGGGCGGTTCGTTCACCGGTGAGCTGGGGGTCGACCCCAGTCATCTGCGCGACCTGCGCCAGCGCGCCCATGAGCAGGGCATCGTCGAACCCGGTTCGGATCGCGCGCGGCGCATCCGCGACGCCGTCGAAGCGGCCTTGTCGGACATCCTGCTGCTGGGTACCGATGAGCAGGTGCGGCTGGCCGCGCGCGCCGCCGATGAGCTGGCGCAGGGACGACCGGTGCACACGCATGAGCTGGTGGTGTCGCTGCGCGATTTTGTCCGCGAAGCCCTGGATCTGGCGCCGATCCCGGCCGATCTGCAGATTCCACGGCAGGGCCCGACCCGGCCCGCGGGCGGCAGCGGGGGCGGCAAAGGCCGCCCTGAAGGCGAAGGCAAGGGCGGCCGTGTGGGCGGCGGCGGAATGGGCATGGGCGCCGGCATGGGCGGGCTCGGCCTGGGGGCCGGCGCCGCGCTGGGCGCCGGCACTGCCGGAGAAGACGACGCAGGTACGCGCTGAGCGCCGCGAAGGCGTCAGCGGGTCAGTTCGTAGATGGGTGTGAAACCGCCATAGATCATCCGCGCACCGTCGAACGGCATCGGGTTCTTCGCGGGGTCCAGGCGCGGGTCTTCCATCATCTTCTGCATGCCCGCATCACGGGTGGCCTTGTCAGGCCACTCGATCCAGGAAAACACCACCGTCTCTTCCGGTGTCGCTTTCACTGCGCCGAAGAAGTCCGTCGTCTTGCCATGCGGCACGTCATCGCCCCAGCACTCGACCACGCGCAGCGCCCCGTACTCGATGAAGACCACGTCGCCGCTTCGCGCATGGGCGAGGAACTTTTCCTTGTTGGCGGTGGGAACCGCCAGAACGAAACCATCGATGTAACTCATTGCCTGCCTCCGTGATGGACCGCACTGCATGTGCGGCCTTCTTCTGTTCGACGAACCAGGGCGCCGCAGATCGACACGGCCGCGATCGAAGCATTCAGGACGTACCCGCGCGCCGCGCGTATGCCAGAGACCGCCTGAATCAAGCCAGAAAATTCAGCAATGCGAAGCCTGCTGTTTTCAGGGTGCGTTGTGGCGAATAACGGAGAATTTACATTCCCGATGCGACGGCGCTTCCGCGCTGCTGCTCACCATAAGAAAGTAAAGGTGTACCCCCATGAAGAATTCGCTGATTGCCCTGGCGCTGGCTGCTGCCCTGCCGTTCTCCGCCTCGGCTGCCGAGAACCTGTCCTACAACTATGCTGAAGCCAACTACGCCAAGACCGATATCGACGCGTTCAAGGCCGACGGCTGGGGCGTGAAGGGTTCCTACGGCTTCCTGCCGAACTTCCACGCCTTCGGTGACTACAGCCGCCAGGAAATCGACCACACCAACCTCAAGCTGGACCAGTGGAAGGTCGGTGTCGGCTACAACCAGGAAATCGCACCGTCGACCGACTTCGTGGCCCGCGTGGCATACCAGAAGCGCGACCTGGAGCATGGCCTGGATTTCAACGGCTACAGCGCTGAAGCCGGTATCCGCACCGCGTTCGGTGCCCACGCCGAGGTCTACGGCATGGTCGGTTACGAAGACTTCTCGAAGAAGCGCGGCATCAATCCGGAAGGCGAGTGGTACGGCCGCCTGGGTGGTCAGGTGAAGCTGAACCAGAACTGGGGCCTGAACGGCGAGCTGAAGATGAACCGCGACGGTGACAAGGAATACACCGTCGGCCCGCGCTTCAGCTGGTAATCGCTGCAGGCGCCCTGCGCCCTGCGTGCATCGACAGGCCCGGCATCTGCCGGGCCTGTTGCGTTCCACGCAACCGAAATGAAATCTGACTGCGGCTGCGCAGTCGATGCTGCATTGCAACGAATTGGATTCCGCCGTTGCAGGGCGCGACCTACGGTGGGCATCCCCTTCCGTCGGATCCGCCTGATGCCGCCCGCCCCCGCCACCCCGCATACCGGGAAGCTGCGCCGCCTGGCGCTGCTGGATCCGCATCCGGTGCTGCGGCTGGGCCTGGAAGTGTTGTTATGTGAGCACAGCGGTCTGCAGGTCCGTGGCAGCTTCGCCAATGAAGCCGACCTGCTGTCGCTGCTGCATCAGCAGCCCGGTTGTGTCGATCTGCTGGTGATCGATGCCCTTCCGCTGGGTGACCAAGGGGTTGGCCTGCAACTGCTGCGCACGCTGTCGCAGCAGTGGCCGTCGTTGCCGGTGCTGGTGCTTTCAGCCCATTGCAACGCCAGCACGGTGGTGACGGCCATGCAGGCCGGCGCGCGCGGCTTCCTGTCCAAGGCGACCGCACCGCGCGTGCTGCTGCGGGCTGTGGAGGTGGTGGCCCGGGGTGGGCGGTTCGTGCCGCCGGAACTGCGCCCGCAGTTGAGCCGCTCGCGGGCGCGCCGCATGCCCTCATTGATGCCGCTCAGCCGCCGCGAGCGCGAGGTGCTGCGCCTGGTGCTGGAAGGCTGCAGCACCGGCGAAGTCGCGCAGCGCTTCGGCCGTTCCGCAAGCACGGTCAGCTCGCAGAAAAAAGCGGCCTACCAGAAGCTCGGCATCCGCAGCGACGGCGAGCTGTTCCGCATCCGCCACCTGCTCGAATGCGGCTGAAACCCGGGCTTATTCCCCTTGGTACTGCTTCTCTTCGACCAGTGCCGACCCCGCAACGCGGTTGATCTCGTTCTTGACCTGCACGCGCTCGCCATTGGTACCGTACACGCCGCGCGCCAGCTGGACGAAGGCATCATCGAACACCTGTGCCGCTTCCTTGTCGCGCAGCTGGTCCTGGATGTCCCACATGCGCTCGTTGATGGCCTTCAGCTGCTGCTTCAGCGCGGCAAGTGCCGGCTGTGCTTGCAGCTGCTGCTGCAGCAACGGCAGCAGGCCGTCCAGCTCGGTGCGCACATTGGCCAGCTTGGTGGCATCGCCGATGCGTTCGGCCTTGATCTCGAGAATGGTGATCTTGTCGATCAGCTCGCCGATCGATACCGGCGTCAGGATGGCGTCCATGGGGGGGTTCCTGGAAACAGGCGGCCATCATACCGCGCCACTGCCAAGCGGTTTTACGCTGATTTTGCGCCCCGGCCACGGTAGCGCCATCGAACCGTTACGGCCCTGCCATCGACACTGCCGTCCCGGCGGTTGAGCCGCCATTGGATGAGGAATGATGTGCAGTGGACAGCAAGGGAATGATCGCGGCGGTGGCCGCGGCGTTGGCGGGGCTGCTGGGCGTCGGCACCGCACAGGCACAGGTGAGCGGCAACGCCACGTTGACCAGTGACTACGTCTGGCGCGGCAGTTCGCAGAGTGACGGCGACCCGGCGGTGCAGGCCGGAGCGAAGTTCGCGCTCGCGTCCGGGTGGTATGCCAGCGCGTGGGGCTCGAACGTATCGTTCAAGCCGGACAACGGCGCACGCAGCGAGTTCGATCTGGTAGCGGGCTGGTCCGGCACACCGGCCGCGGACTGGACGCTGGACGCCAACCTGACCCGCTACGTGTATCCGGGGACAGCCCGCGCGCTGGACTGGACAGAGTTCGCTGCCACGGTGGGCTGGAAGCAGCGGACCTGGCTGCAGGTCGCGCATTCCAGCGATGCCCTGGCCGGTGGCCATCGAGGTACCTACGCACAGTTGGGCGTGCGCCTGCCGCTGCACGAGCGCTTCCGGCTTGAAGCGGCCGTGGGCCACTACTGGCTGGCGGCCGCGCAGGGGCCGGATTACCTGCACGGGCAGCTCAGCGCCATCGCCACGTTGGCTCCGGCGTGGGAAGTGCGGGCCACCGTGCATGACACCGATACCGCGGCCAGACGGCTGTTCCCGGGCAACGCGGGCGGGCGCTGGGAACTGGCGCTGCAGGGCAGCTTCTAGCGGGCCGGCGCCGCTACGACGGTATCGGCCCCATGGGCCGGTACCGCGCGGCTCAACCGCGCAGGCGCTGGCTCAGGCCCTTGAGGAAGTTGCGCAGCATCTGATCCAGGCAACGTCGGTAGTTGGCATGCCCGGGTTGGCGCAACAGCGCCCCGATCTCGGACTTGGATACCTTGAAGCCGGCGCTGGCGAAGATGTCCATCAGATCGACGTCGCGCAGCTGGAACGCCACGCGCAGCTTCTTCAGCACCAGGTTGTTGTCGACGCGGGTTTCCACGGCGCGCTGCGGCTGGCTCTCGTCGCGGCCGCGCAGGTGCACGATCAGGCCATCCAGGAAGTGCGCCAGCGCACTGTCGTCCATCGGCACGAAGCCGGCTTCATCCTCGCGCCGCAGCCACGCCCTGGCCTGCTCCAGATCCACCGCGAAGGTCGGGTCGGCCAACTGGCACAGGGCCACCACGTGATGGTCGCCCAGGTCCAGGGAGTAGCGCACGCTGCGCAGTACATCATTGTTGATCATGGCCCATTGTAGCGGTCCGGCCGTTGTCACCGGATTGTCACCGGATTGAAGCATCGTGAGCGCTGTTCCGTAGAGACCTCCTCCGATGCGCCGGTACCTCGTTCTCCTCCTGCTGGCGGCCAGCAGTGTTGCCGCCCATGCCCAGGACCGCTTTGTTCCGGTCGAACAGCGGCTCACTGCGGCCCAGCTGGCCGAAGTGGGGCTGAGCCCGGCCCAGCTGCAGGCGTTGAACCGCGTGCTGCGCCAGGCAGAGGCCGCGTCGCCTGCCATTTCCGCGGTCACGGCCGCCCCCGCCGGCGCGCCGCTGCCTGCGAATGTTCCGGCGCCGGCCGCCATGCACCTGGGGCTGGAAGAAGGCCCGGTCAGCGCACGCGTGGTGGGGGAGGTGGCCGGTTGGGCCCCCGGCACGGTGTTCACCCTCGACAACGGACAGCAATGGCAGGTGATGAAGGGACAGATGAAGCTGCGCAGGGCCCTCCAGGCGCCGCAGATCGAAGTGATCCCGGGCATCGCCGGCCGCTGGTTCCTGCAGGTCGACGAGGATCTGCCGAAGGCCCGCGTGTTCCGCCTGCGCTGAGTGTGCCCGGCGCGAAGACCGATCAGGCAAGGCAGGGTCCTGCCGACGGTGCCAGAATGGGGGTCTCGTTCCTCCACGGAGTTGCCTGATGTCCCGCACCGTCCTGATTACCGGCGCCACGTCCGGATTTGGCGCCGCCGCCGTCCATCGCTTCGCCCAGGCAGGCTGGAAGGTGATCGCCACCGGCCGTCGCAGCGATCGCCTGCAACCGCTGGTCGAGCGCTATGGCAAGGACGTGGTGCACGCAGCGGCGTTTGATGTCCGCGATCCGATCGCAATGGAAGCGGCGCTGCTGGCGCTGCCCCCCGCATTCGGTGAGATCGACCTGCTGGTCAACAACGCCGGTCTCGCGCAGGGCACCGCTCCGGCGCAGAGCGCCAGCCTGCAGGACTGGACGACGATGATCGATACCAACATCACCGCCCTGGTGACGTTGACCCACCGCCTGCTGCCGCAGCTGGTCGAACGCAGGGGTGCGATCATCAACATCTCGTCGGTTGCCGGTGTGTACCCGTACCCGGGCGGCAACGCGTATGGCGGTACCAAGGCGTTCGTCAGCCAGTTCTCGCTGGGCCTGCGTTCGGACCTGCACGGTACGGGCGTGCGTGTGACCACCATCGAGCCGGGCATGGCCGAGACCGAGTTCACGGTGGTGCGTACCCACGGTGACCAGGCCGCGTCGGACAAGCTGTATTCCGGCGCCAACCCGATGACCGCCGAGGACATCGCCGAGCAGATCTTCTGGGTTGCCAGCCTGCCGCCGCATCTGAACATCAACCGCCTGGAACTGATGCCGGTCAGCCAGTCGTTCGCCGGCTTCCAGGTCGCGCGCGAGGGCTGACCTGCGTGCCTTCAGGGCCGCCCGGCGTGGGTCGGCCCTGCGGGGCCCAAAAAAGAAAGCCGGGCAATGCCCGGCTTCTTCCGTTCAGACCCGAACGATCACTGTGCCTTGATCGCCATCGCCTGCAGGCCGGTGCCATCCAGCTTCTGCTTGGCTTCGGACAGCTCACCGGCGCTGCCGTAGGGCCCCATGCGCACGCGGTACACGGTCTTGCCATTGATCTGCGCCGACTCCACCCGTGCCGCCAGGCCCATCATCGCCAGCTTGGCCTTGGTGGCCTCGGCGTCGCCGGAGGCGCCGAACGCACCTGCCTGCAGGATGTAGCGCGCGTTGTCGCCGGCCACGGCCGGTGCCGCAGCGGCGGTCGGCGCCGCGTCCACGCGGGCGGCCTGCGCGGTCGATGCCGTGCTGGTCGCCGCCGGGCTGGTCGTGGCCGGCGCAGCCGTTGCCGGGCGTTCGCTCAGCGGGGCAGGCAGCGGACGGCTGGTCGCGGTCACCGGTGCCGTGCTGGCGACACTGGCCGTCGCGGTCGGTGCCGGCGTTGCGGGGACCGGTTTGCCTTCCAGCGCCGCCTGCGCGCGCTGCGCTTCGGCCTTGGCCCGGCGCTGTTCCTCGGCGCGGGTGCTGGCAGCCAGTTCGGCATCGGACATCTCCACTTCCTTGCCTGGCAGCAGGGTGTAGAAGTCGTACTGGGTCGCCGCCGGCTTCTCGGCTTCGGCCGGTTTCGGCGTGGCCGGTTGTGCGGCCGGCTGCGTGCCGACATCGCTGTCGGCATCGGCGACCGGCGCCGGCTGCGCGTTCGGGTTCGGCTGCGGACCGGCGCGCAGGAAGCCATCGCCCTCGCCCTTGAACAGATTCGGCGCCGCCAGGAACACCACGGCGGCGATGGCCACACCGGCGACCAGCCACACCCATCCCGGGGTGCCCTGGCTGCTGCTGTTGCGTCGTGCCTGGTTTTTGCCGCGTCGTGCTGCCATGTGTACTGCGTCTCCTGATGCTTACATTTTTTCCGGGGCGCTCACGCCCAGGAGGTCGAGGCCATTGGCCAGCACCTGACGCGCCGCGCAGGCCAGCGTCAGCTTGGCGTTGCGATCGTCGGCGTCGTCCACCAGCACCGGTGTCCCGTGATACCACGTGTGGAAGGCATGCGCCAATTCACGCAGGTACTGCGCCACCAGATGCGGCTCCAGCGCCACGCCGGCGGCTTCGACCACTTCCGGATAGCGCGAGATCTCGTTCATCAGCAGCAGCGAGGCGTCATCGGCCAGGCGCACGAGCTGACCCAGGCCACTGCCCTGGTCATAGGCCAGGCCCTTCTCCTGCGCCTGGCGGAGCAGGCTGCACACGCGGGCATGCGCGTACTGCACGTAGAACACCGGGTTGTCGTTGCTCTGCTGGCGGGCCAGATCGATGTCGAAGGTCAGCTGCGAATCGGGCTTGCGCGCGATCAGGAACCAGCGGGTCGCATCGCGTCCAGCTTCTTCGATCAGGTCGCGCAGGGTGAAGTAGCTGCCGGCACGCTTGGACAGCTTCACTTCCTCGCCGCCGCGCATGACGGTGACCATCTGATGCAGCACATACTCGGGCCAGCCCTGCGGGATGCCCACTTCCAGCGCCTGCAGGCCTGCACGCACGCGCGCCAGCGACCCGTGGTGGTCGGCGCCCAGCTCGGTGATCGCGCGCTCGTAGCCGCGCTGCCATTTGGACAGGTGGTAGGCCACGTCCGGCACGAAGTAGGTGAAGGTGCCGTCGGACTTGCGCATCACGCGGTCCTTGTCGTCACCGAAGTCGGTGCTGCGCAGCCACAGTGCGCCGCCTTCCTCGTAGGTGTGGCCGGACGCCTGCAGCTTGGCCACGGTTTCCGCGACCTTGCCATCGGCGTACAGCGAGCTTTCCAGGAAGTAGATGTCGAAATCGACGCCGAACGCGGCCAGGTCCAGGTTCTGCTCGTTGCGCAGGTAGGCCACCGCGAAGCGGCGGATCGCCTGCATGTCGTGCGGATCCTTGGCGCCGACCACGAGGGTGCCTTCCAGGTCGACGCTGGCGCCGGCCATGTAGGCTCGCGCGACATCGGCGATGTACTCGCCGCGGTAGCCGCCTTCCGGCCAGCCCTCCTGGTCGGGGGCGATGCCCTGGACGCGGGCCTGCACCGACAGCGCCAGGTTCTCGATCTGCACGCCGGCGTCGTTGTAATAGAACTCACGCTTGGCGTTCCAGCCGTTGGCGTCGAGCACGCGGGCCACGCAGTCGCCGATCGCCGCAGCGCGGCCATGGCCGACGTGCAGCGGACCGGTCGGGTTGGCCGACACATACTCCACGCCCACCGTGCGGCCGTTGCCGGACAGGTTGCGCCCGTAGTCGTGGCCTTCCTTGATGACCGAGGCGGCTTCGCGCTGGTACGCGGCCGGAGCCAGGTGGAAGTTGATGAAGCCGGGTCCGGCGATCTCGACCTTGCTGACGTCCTCGCTGCGCGGCAGCGCCTCGACCAGTGCCTGCGCCAGTGCGCGCGGGTTGCTGCGCGCGGCCTTGGCCAGCAGCATCGCGGCGTTGGTGGCGAAGTCGCCATGGTCACGGGTCTTCGGGCGCTCGACCACGAAGTCCGGCGGCAGGGAGTCGGCGGGCAGGGTGCCATTGGCGCGCAAGGCTTCGATGCCTTGGCTGATCAGGGCGCGGAGGAGATTTTTCACGAGGCCTGCTGTGAGAATGAGCGGCGGAATCGCCCATTTTAGCGCAGATGCCGGCGGCCACGCTGACCGTTGCCTGCCTGTGCGGTCCCCCCGGGGCGGCCGGGGGGCCGGGGCTCAGCCGAACAGGCGGGCCTGGCGCTGGCCCAGCAGGCCACGTTCAGCAAACGAAACAGGGCGGCCTTCGCCCACTACGAAATGGTCGAGCAGGCGGATGTCGACCAGGGCCAATGCCTGCTGCAGCTCCTCGGTGATGCGCGCGTCGGCCGGCGATGGCTCCGGGTCGCCGGACGGGTGGTTGTGGCTGATGATCACGGCGGCGGCATTGAGCTGCAGGGCGCGCCGCACGACCTCCCGTGGATAGACCGCCGCTGCGGTGAGGGTTCCGGCAAACAGTTCCTCGCACGCGATCAGCCGGTGGCGGTTGTCCAGGAACAGCACCAGGAACAGTTCGCGGGCCTGCCCGCGCAGACGGTGCTGCAGGTAGCGCCCCACCGCCCCGGGATTGTCGCCAACTGCTTCGCCGTGCTGCAGTTCGGCGGCCAGGTACCGGTGGGCCAGTTCCAGGCCGGCGGCCAGGGTGCAGCTGCGGGCCGGCCCCAGCCCGGGCAGCCGTGCCAGCTCGCCGGCAGGCCGGTCCAGCAGTACCCGTAGCGGACCGTGCGCGTGCAGCAGGTCGCGTGCGGTCTGCACGGCATCGCGGCCGCCGACCCCGGAGCCGAGGAACAGCGCCAGCAACTCCGCGTCGGACAGCATGGTGGGACCCCGCGCCAGCAGCTTCTCGCGGGGACGTTCCTGTTCAGGCCAGTCATGGATGGGCATGCCTGCATCATCGCCAGCGGCGCCCGGCGCTCCCATCGGCGCTTGCCGCCGATGACCGTCAGCCGATGCCTCAATCGCGCACGGTCTTCAGGTAGTCGAACAGTTCCTGGTTGCTCTGCAATCCCAGCTTGCGCTTGGCCTCGGCCTTCTGCCGGCTGATCGTCTTCGGGCTGCGGCCGCAGCGGGCCGCGATGGCGTTGATGTTCAGGCCCTCGGCGAGCAGCTGCAGGACTTCCTGCTCGCGCGCGGAGAGCGAGACCGGTGTGCGCTGGAACAGCAGGTCGCGCGACTGCAGGTGATGACGCAGCTGCTGTGAGACGAAAACCTGGCCGGACATGGCTGCCGCGAGCGCCATCGGCAGTTCGGCGAAGCCGGCGCATTTGTCGACCAGGCCATCGATGCCTTCGCGCAGCAGCCTGTCCAGCAGTCCCGGGTGGCGCGCTCCGGTCAGCACCACCACCGGCAGGCCCGGATGACGCTCGCGCAGTGCGCCCAGCAGCGCAGGGCCGTCGGGGCCGGCGCCGGGCATGGACAGGTCGGTGAGGACGGCATGGCAGGTTTCACGCTGCAGCAGGTCGAGCAGCTGGGCACCGTCGGCCGCGCTGCCGGCCACCTGCATCTGGTGAGCCTCCAGCACGATACGGATGCCATGCAGTACAACCGGATGGTCGTCGGCGATGATGATGCGCGGTTGCACGCGGGATCCTCGGGGAAGCGGAGCGGCGCACCGGAGGTGGCCAGTACCGATTCTGCAAAGCCGACCCGGGCACGGGTATAGGAAAGTTCCGAATCATCGGCGGGTGAACCCGGGAACTGCGGTAGTGGAAGTTCCATCTGCTGATAGCTGCCAGCTATGTGCGCTGTGCATCGGGACATTACCGACCATCGGGTAAGCTAGCGCCCTCGTTTGCACAGGAATTCCAGGTGGCTGACTCCCCCAACGCATCCCCCGCGCCGGCCGGCGCGCTGGAAGGCCAGAAACTGCTGTTGTGTGTCGGCGGCGGGATTGCGGCTTACAAGGCCCTGGAACTGGTGCGGCGGCTGCGCGATGCCGGGGCGCTGGTGCAGGTGGCGATGACTGCCGGCGCCCAGCAGTTCGTGACCCCGCTCAGTTTCCAGGCCCTGTCCGGGCAGCCGACCCGCACTACGTTGTGGGACAGCGCCGCCGAACAGGCCATGGGCCACATCGAGCTGGCGCGCTGGGCCGACCGCATCGTGATCGCACCGGGCACCGCCGACCTGCTGGCGCGGCTGGCCCATGGTCACGCCGACGACTTGGTCAGCACGTTGTGCCTGGCCAGTACCGCGCCGCTGACCGTGTGTCCGGCGATGAACCATCGCATGTGGCTGCATCCGGCCACGCAGGCCAACATCGCACTGCTGCGCCAGCGGGGCGCGCAGGTGATCGGACCGGTCGACGGGCCGTTGGCCGAGGGTGAGTCCGGCCCGGGGCGGCTGGCCGAGCCGGGTGACATCGTTGCCGCGCTGGCGGCCGACGGCAATGCCGTGGCGCCTGCCGCGCCCGCGGCAACCCGCGCGCTGCAGGGACTGCGTGTGCTGATCAGCGCCGGACCCACCTACGAGGACATCGACCCGGTGCGCTACGTCGGCAACCGCAGCAGCGGCAAGATGGGCTTCGCACTGGCCGCGGCCGCGGCGACGATGGGGGCGCAGGTGGTGCTGGTCAGTGGTCCCGTGCAGCTGCCGACGCCGGTCGGCGTGCAGCGCGTCGATGTGCGCTCGGCCGCACAGATGCGCGACGCCGTGCTCTCATCGCTGCCGGCCGACATCTATATCGGTGCCGCCGCCGTGTCCGACTACACCCCGCGGCAGGTGGCGCCGCAGAAGCTGAAGAAGACCGCCGACAGCCAGTCACTGGTGATCGAACTGGTGCGTACCCCGGACATCCTGGCCGAGGTGGCCGCGCAGACGCAGTCGCTGAAGCTGGTGGTCGGTTTCGCCGCCGAAACCCACGACGTGGAGAAGTACGCGCGTGGCAAGCTGGTCGACAAACGCCTGGATCTGGTGATCGCCAACCAGGTCGGCATCAGTGGCGGTGGCTTCGAAAGTGACAACAACGCCGCCACGGCCTTCTGGCAGGACGGCGAACAGGTATTCCCGGCGACCTCCAAGCGCGAGCTGGCCGAACAACTGCTGGCGCTGATCGCGCGGAGGCTTCAGGCATGACCCAGGTGATTTCATCGCAACCGTTGCAGGTCAAACTGCTCGATCCGCGCTTCGGCGACAGCTGGCCGCTGCCGGCGTATGCCACCGAGGCCAGTGCCGGCATGGACCTGCGCGCAGCGCTGGACACCGCGCTGACTTTGCAGCCGGGCGATACCGCGCTGGTTCCCAGTGGCCTGGCCATCCACATTGCCGATCCGCACCTGTGCGCGGTCATCCTGCCGCGTTCGGGACTGGGCCATCGCCACGGCATCGTCCTCGGCAACGGCACCGGCCTCATCGACGCCGACTACCAGGGTCCGCTGCTGATCAGCGTCTGGAACCGGGGCCGTGAGGCCTTCACGATCGAGCCGGGTGACCGCATCGCGCAGCTGGTGGTGGTTCCGATTGCCCGCGTCAGCCTGCAGGTGGTGGATACTTTCACCGACAGCGTGCGGGGAACGGGTGGATTCGGCCATACCGGGGTGCGTTGACGGGGGACATCGATGAGCGGCATCGGGGAAAGGCAGCAGGGACGGTCGTTGGGGCGCAGCGCACCGCTGCTGGCAGTGCTGCTCGTGTTGCTGGCCGGCTGGTTCGGCTGGAGCGCCGTGCAGCAGTGGCGCCAGGAGGCAGGTGGCAAGGCGCTGGAAGAGGCGCGTGACCAGGCCGTGCAGGGCCTGCAACAGGCCGCCAGCGGCCAGTTGCAGCAGCTGCAGCAGCAGTTGAAGAACGAGCGCCTGCAGCAGGCGCTGCAGGCCGGCGATGCGTCCGCCGCTGCGCTGGCCCTGCGCGAGAGCTGGTCCGGCGTGGAGCGGGTGGAGGTGCTGGGCGCCGACCTGACCGCTGCCTACGCCGATCCGGCCACCTTTGGCTATGCGCGCCTGGCCCTGCTGGAGCAGGCATTGGGCGAGGACCGGCCGAGCCTGCGGGTGGTCCGCGATGGGGGAGGCAACCGTCTCGGCCTGGCTGCGCCGGTGCAACTGGGCAGCCTGGGGGCGGCGGTGGTCTACGTCCGTCAGCCGCTGCTGCGCCTGACCGCGCCGCTGGATCAGATCCGCGCACCTGCCAGTGGTTTCCTCGGCCTGCGCCAGGGCACGCACGATCTGGTCACCCAGGGCGATTCCGGCCTGGCGCAGATCGCCGAGGCGCAGGCAAGGCCGATTGCCGGCACCCCGCTGCGGCTGGCAGCGGCCGTGCCCAACGTCGAACCCGGCCCGCTCGGTCTGGGCGCGCTGGCCAGCGGCATCGTCGCGCTGCTGCTGGCCTTCATCGCCGTGCTGCTGCTGGTCGGTCGCGACCGCCTGCCGAAGCACCTGCCGCTGCCGCGGCGCACGTCCGCGGTCGAGGTGGATGAGGGCCCGACGCTGCGCGAGAGCCTGCAGATGGCGCCACCGCAGGTCGCCGAAGCTGCCGCCGACGCCACAGTGGCACCTCCGCCGCCGGTCCCGGCGGAAGCGCTGGCAGCGGGTATCTTCCGGGCCTACGACATCCGCGGTGTGGTGGGCAGCGAACTGACGGCAAAGACCGCCGCGCTGATCGGCCAGGCCATCGGTACGGCTGCGCTGGAACAGGGCCTGCGCGAGGTGGTGATCGGCCGTGACGGGCGCCTGTCCGGCCCCGAGCTGGCAGCCGGCCTGGCCGAAGGCCTGCGCCGTGCCGGCTGCGCGGTCATCGACATCGGCCTGGCGCCCACGCCGGTCGTCTATTACGCCGCATTCCACCTGCGTACCGGCACCTGCGTGGCGGTGACCGGCAGCCACAATCCTCCCGAGTACAACGGCTTCAAGGTCGTCATCGGCGGCGAAACGCTGTCCGGCGATGCCATCACCGGCCTGTACCAGCGCATCGTCGAGGGTCGCCTTGTGCAGGCGGCCGAACCGGGTGACTACCAGCAGCGCGATGTCGGCGCCGATTACATCCAGCGGATCGCCGACGACGTGCAGCTCGACCGCCCGCTGAAGGTGGTGGCCGACGCCGGCAACGGGGTTGCCGGTGCGCTGGCCCCGCAGCTGCTGGAAGCGATCGGTGCCGAGGTGATTCCGCTTTACTGCGATGTTGATGGCACCTTCCCCAATCATCATCCCGACCCCAGCGAGCCGGACAACCTGCAGGACCTCGTACAGACGGTCAAACGCTTTGGCGCTGATCTCGGCGTGGCCTTCGACGGTGACGGCGACCGCCTGGGCGTGGTCACCGGCGAGGGCAGGATCATCTACGCCGACCGCCTGCTGATGCTGTTCGCCGCCGATGTGCTGATGCGCAATCCCGGGGCGATGGTGATCTACGACGTGAAGTGCACGGGCAAGCTGTCCGACCACGTGCTGCGCAACGGCGGCAGCCCGCTGATGTGGAAGACCGGGCACTCGCTGATGAAGGCGAAGATGCGCGAGACCGACGCCGAGCTGGCGGGCGAGATGAGCGGCCACTTCTTCTTCAAGGAACGCTGGTTCGGCTTCGATGACGGGCTGTACGCCGCCGCGCGCCTGCTGGAGATCCTCGCCCAGCGCGAGGAAACCCCGGATGAGGTGCTGTCCGGACTGCCGGAGATGGTGGCCACACCGGAGCTGAAGGTGCCGGTGTCCGAGGGCACGCCGCACGCCCTGGTGGCGATGCTGGTGGCGGCAGCGCAGTCGCCGGACAACCCGTATGTGGGTGGACGCCTGTCGACCATCGACGGCCTGCGTGTGGATTTCCCCGACGGCTGGGGACTGGTGCGCGCCTCCAACACCACCCCGGTACTGGTGCTGCGCTTCGAGGGCGACGACGAGGCGGCGCTGGAGCGCATCCAGGCACTGTTCCGCAGCCAGCTGCAGCCGATCGTCGGCGACACCCCGCTGGGGTTCTGATCGATCCGGGTGGGTGCCGACCGTTGGTCGGCACACCCTCACCCCTTGAACCGCAATCCGACACCAGGTTCGGTGAACAGGTAGCGTGAATCCAGCGCCGAATCGCCCAGCTTGTGCCGCAGCTTGCCCACCAGGATGCGCAGGTAGTGCGTGTCGTGCTGGTGGGTGGGTCCCCAGATCTCCTGCAGGATCTGCGGTTGGGTGACCACCCGGCCGGCATTGCGCAGCAGCAGCGACAGCAGCGCGTACTCCTTGCGGGTCAGCGCCACCGGCTCGCCCGCGATCGCCACCTCCCGGCGCACCAGGTCCACATGCAGATGGCCGTCGTCGAATACCGGAGGCGTGCCATCGGTCGGCACGCTGCGTGTCCGCAACAGCGCGCGCACCCGCGCCATCAGTTCCTGCGTGCCGAAGGGCTTGGTCACATAGTCGTTGGCACCGTTGTCCAGCGCCCGCACCTTTTCCGCTTCTCCGGCACGTACGGTCAGCATGATGACCGGCACCTGGCTCCATTGCCGCAGCTGCTCCAGCACCTGGTGGCCCTCCATGTCCGGCAGGCCGATATCCAGGATCACCAGGTCCATGTCCTCGCTGGCAGCCAGCTGCAGGCCTTCCTGGCCGGTCGCGGCCTGCCTGACCTGATAACCCTGCGCCCGCAGGCTGATATCCAGGAAACGGCGGATCTGGGTCTCGTCATCGATCACCAGCACGCGCGGGGCCGGTACGCTCGCATCAATCGGGGTCGGGCTCATCGTGGGAGGCTGGCTTGAGCAGGGGCAGGGTGATGCGGATCAGGGTACCGCGACCGTCACGTCCCGGCAGCGCCTGCACGCTGCCGCCATGCGCGCCGATCATTCCCTGGCAGATGGTCAGGCCCAGACCGGTACCATGGCGGCCACGGTCGCCGCGCTCGACGCTGTAGAACATGTCGAAGATGCGTGCCCGTTCTTCGTCGGGAATGCCGGGACCGGCATCGATCACGTCGATGCGCAGTTGGCCGTCCAGTTCGCGCGCCTGCACCTGTACCGCGGCATCGGCGGGGGAGAACTTGGCCGCGTTCTCCATGACATTGAATACCGCCTGCTCGACCAGCGCCGGATGCACCCAGATCGGCGCCAGGGTCGGCGGAATATCCAGTTCCAGCCTCACGTTGGGCTGGTAGCGCTGCAGCCGTCGCGCGGCCGACCCGATCAACTCGTCCACCCCGATCCAGTCGCGGTTGATCTTCAGGCCTTCGTGGCCCAGCCGGGTCATGTCCAGCAGGTTCTGGATGTAGCGGTCCAGCCGTTCGCCTTCGACCAGGATGGTGTCCAGCAGCGCGCGGCGGTCAGCCACGTCCATCGCCGTGCCATAGCTGGCCAGGCTGTCGGCCGATCCGATCATCGCCGCCAGCGGCGAGCGCAGATCGTGCGATACCGAAGACAACAGAGCAGAGCGCAGGCGCTCGGTCTCGTTGCTGACGTGCGCCCGCTCCAGCTCGGCCACCAGCCGCGTGCGCAATGCCGCCTGGGCAATGTCGTCCACCATCGCTTCGGCGAGCTGGCGCTGCTCGGGCAGCAGGCGTGCACCTGGCAGATACAGGCCGGCCACGCCGATTGCACGGTCCTCGCCATCAAGCAGGGGCAGGAACCACCATTGCGCGCCGGCCAGCGTATCGGTGAAACGCCCGCTGGGCTGGCCGTGGCGCAGTGCCCAGTCGGCGGCAGCCAGGTCGGTGTCGCCGGGCAGGGTGCGGCCGCCGGCGGTGGTGTCCACGCCGATCCGCAGCCATGCCGGCACGTCCATCGCCTGCTCCAGCGCATGGCGGCCGGCCAGTGCCACCTCGCCATCGCCGGCAGCGCTGGCCAGCTGTCGCCCCAGCTGCTGCCGCGCGCGCGCATGCCGGTTGGCGGCCCGCAGGGCGATCACCTGCATGCGCAGCCGTGATGCCAGGCGCCCGGCCACCAGTGCCGCTGCCAGGAACAGGAACACGGTGATCACGCCTTGGCGTGCGCCGATGGCGAAGGTGAAGCGCGGTGCGATGAACAGGAAGTTGTAGGCGAGGAAGCACAGGATCGCGGCCATGACCGCCACGCTGGCGCGGGTGCGGGCTGCGACCAGCACGACCGCCACGATGAACACCATCGACAGGTCGGCCATGCCCACCCAGCGTTCAACCAGCCACGCGACCAGGCAGGCCAGCGCGGTGGCGAGCAGGGCCTGCAGTGGTTCGTGGTTGATGCCGCGCGCCGGCGGCAACAGGCCTTCGCGGCGCGAACGCGCACGTGCCTGCGGCGTGCTGATGATGGTGATCTCGTAGTGCGCACCGCGCTGGATCAGTTGCTGGGTCAGGGTGCGGTTGAACATCCGTGCCAGCGGCCGCTCGCGGGTGCGGCCCAGCACCAGGGTCGAGACACCGTTGTGCGCGGCGTGGTCGAGCAGGGCATCGGCGATGCTGGAGCCATGCAGCAGTTCGGCATCGCCGCCCAGGCGACGTGCCAGCGCGAACGCCGCGTCGATCTCGCGTCGGGTCGCTTCGTCCTGGCGTCGTCCCTGCACCGTCACCACCGTCCAAGGCGCATCGCGCCGTTCGGCAATGCGACGCGCGACCCGCACCAGATACTCGCTCTGCCCGCCACCATCGATCGCCACCAGTACGCCGCGGCGCAGCGGCAGGTTGCCCTCGCCGCGTGCGGCACGGGTCTCGCGCAGGCTGCTGTCGACACGATCAGCGGCTTCCTGCATGGCCAGCTCGCGCAGTGCGGTCAGGTTGGCCGGCGAGAAGAACGCCTGCAGTGCCTGTGCCGCCTGCTCCGGCACGTACACCTTGCCCTGCTGCAGGCGGGCGATCAGTTCGCGTGGCGGCAGGTCCACCAGCACGATGTCGTGCAGGCGGTCGAGCACACCGTCCGGCACGGTTTCGCTGACCCGCACCCCGGTGATGCGCATCACCACGTCATTGAGGCTTTCCAGGTGCTGGATGTTGACCGTGGTCCAGACATCGATGCCCGCATCCAGCAGCTCCATGACATCCTGCCAGCGTCGCTCGTGGCGGCTGCCCGGTGCATTGCGATGTGCCAGTTCGTCGACCAGCACCAGCGCCGGGCGCCGCGCCAGCACGGCATCCAGGTCCATTTCCTGCAGGGCGTGGCCGTGGTAGGCCACGTCCTTCAGCGGCAGCCGTGGCAGTCCTTCCAGCAACGCCTGGGTATCGGCACGGCCGTGCGTCTCCACCAGCCCCACCACCAGGTCGACCCCCCGGCGCAGCTGTTCCTGCGCGCGGTTGAGCATCGTGTAGGTCTTGCCCACGCCCGGCGCCGCGCCGAGGAACACCGTCAGCTTGCCACCGGCTTCGCGTTGCAGGCCTTCCACCAGGGCGTCGGCCTGGCGGGTTCGCAGGTCAGTCATGGCGGCCATTGTGCGCGCAGCGGGTGCACGATCGCATCACGGCCTGGCGGCTGCGTGGTCCAGCGCGAAGTTCAGCGTCACCACGTTCACCCGCGGCTGGCCGAACAGACCCCATTGGCGTCCCTCGGTGTGGGCCTGCAGCAGCGCCTGCACACGTTCCACCGGCAGGCCCCGGGCACGCGCCACGCGGGCCACCTGCAACTGCGCCGCCGCCGGCGTCAGCTGCGGATCGAGCCCGCCGCCGGATTGGGTGACGAGGTCCGCCGGCACCTGGTCCGGTGCGACGCCTTCGCGCGCTGCGACCGCAGCCGTGCTTGCGGCGACGCGCTCGGTCAACGCAGGGTTGCTGCGTGCCAGGTTGGAGCCGGCCGCCGCCATCGGGTCATAGTTGGCGGCCGATGGCCGCGCCTGGAAGTAGCCATCGCCAGCGAACGGCTGCGCCAGCCACGCCGACGCACGCACCTGGCCGCTGCCATCGCGCAGCAGGCTGCCTTCGGCCTGCATCGGGTACGCCAGGCCGGCAAAACCGGTGGCGATGCCGGCGTAGACCGCACCGGCCAGCAGCAGGGTCGCCACACCCAGGCCGATCGCCGGGCGCCAGCTGGCGTCGTCCTGCAGGCGGGCCATGCGGGATGCGGCCTTGGCTTCGCGCGGAAGGGAAGAAGAAGTGGAAGCAGAGCGGTTCATGAGCCGGATACCAGGACAAGAAGGAGGTCGATCGCCTTGATCGCCGCGAACGGCAGCAGCACGCCACCCAGGCCGTACACCAGCATGTTCCGGCGCAGGAGCGCGGTGGCCGTGGCCGGGCGGAAGCGCACGCCCCGCAGAGCCAGCGGAATCAGAGCGGGAATCACCAGGGCGTTGAAGATCAGCGCGGCCAGCACCGCGTTGCGCGGACTGGACAGCTGCATCACGTTCAGCGCCGCCATCGCGGGTACCGCCGCGGCGAACAGCGCCGGCAGGATCGCGAAGTACTTGGAGACATCGTTGGCCAGCGAGAAGGTGGTCAGCGCGCCGCGGGTGATCAGCTGCTGCTTGCCTACCTCCACCACCGCCAGCAGCTTGGCCGGATCCGAATCCAGGTCGACCATGTTGCCGGCTTCCTTGGCGGCCTGCGTGCCGGAGTTCATGGCCAGCCCGATGTCGGCCTGGGCCAGCGCCGGCGCATCGTTGGTGCCATCGCCGACCATCGCCACCAGACGGCCCCCGGCCTGTTCCTGGCGGATGCGTGCCAGCTTGTCCTCGGGCCGGGCTTCGGCGATGTAGTCGTCGACGCCGGCTTCGGCAGCGATGGCGGCCGCGGTCAGCGGGTTGTCACCGGTGATCATCACCGTCCGGATGCCCATCGCCCGCAGCTGTGCGAACTTCTCGCGCATGCCGTGCTTGACCACGTCCGACAGTTCGATCACGCCCAGCACATGGCGACCTTCCGCCACCACCAGCGGCGTGGCGCCGTTGCGGGCGACCTGTTCGACGCGCCCGCCCAGCTCGGCCGGCACCACGCCTCCCTGCGCCTGCACATGGTTACGGATCGCATCCAGCGCACCCTTGCGGATCTGCCGGCCATGGGCAAGGTCAACGCCGGACATGCGGGTCTGCGCACTGAAGGCCAGGTAGACGGCCTGCTCCGGCTCGGCGGTGGTGCACCCCTGCTCGCGTGCCAGGCGCACGATCGACTTGCCTTCCGGGGTCGGGTCGGCCAGCGAGGACAACAAGGCCGCGTCGCGCAGCTGGCTGGCGTCGATCCCGGCCAACGCATGGAAGTGGCTGGCCTGGCGGTCGCCGTAGGTGATGGTGCCGGTCTTGTCCAGCAGCAGCACATCGACGTCGCCGGCCACTTCCACCGCCTTGCCCGACTTGGCCAGCACGTTGGCCGCCAGGGCGCGGTTCATGCCGGCGATGCCGATGGCCGGCAGCAGTCCGCCGATGGTGGTCGGGATCAGGCAGACCAGCAGTGCGATCAGCAGCAGTGGATCGACCTGGACGCCGACATGGGCGCCGATGGCCGGCAATGTCGCCACCACCACCAGGAAGGTCAGCGTCATCGCCGCCAGCAGCAGGGTCAGGGCGACCTCGTTCGGTGTCTTCTGCCGGTTGGCGCCTTCCACCAGCGCGATCATCCGGTCCAGGAAGCTGTGGCCCGGCTCGGCGGTCACACGCACGACGATCTGGTCGGACAGCACCTTGGTACCGCCGATCACGCCGGAGCGATCGGTACCCGCTTCGCGCAGCACCGGTGCCGATTCGCCGGTGACCGCCGCTTCGTTGATGGTGGCCAGGCCCTGCACGATCTCGCCATCGGCTGGCACCAGCTCGCCGGCACTGACGATGACGTGGTCGCCCGGGCGCAGTTCGGCGGCCGGCACCTGCGTTTCTGCGGCCCCTGGCTGCGCGGCGGCCAGTCGGCGCGCCACCAGGTCCTGGCGGGCACGGCGCAACGATGCGGCCTGGCCCCGGCCGCGTGCTTCGGCGACGGCCTCGGCGAAGTTGCCGAACAATACGGTGACCAGCAGGATCGCGGTCACCGCCAGGCCGAAGCCCAGTGGAGCGTTGCCGGTCAGGGTGATGATCGCGGCGACGATCGTGCCGGCCATCACCACCGCCATCACCGGGCTGCGCACCAGATGCATCGGTGAAAGCTTGCGTACGGCGTCGACCAGTGCGCGGCGCAGGCCGGCCGCATCGAGCAGGGCAGGGCGTGACGCAAGCGGGTTACGGGTTGAGGTTGCGTGGCTACTCATGGGGGTGTCCTCAATGCAGTCCCAGGCTCAGGTGGTCGGCGATCGGGCCAAGCACCAGCGCCGGCATGAACTGCAGCACGGTCAGGATGACGATCACCGACACCAGGGTCAGGGCGAACGTCGGGGTTTCGATCTGCAGGCTGCCCGCTGATTCCGGTGCCTGCCGCTTGGCGGCGAGCTGGGCAGCAACCACCAGCGGAATCACCAGCAGCGGAAAGCGACCCAGCAGCAGCACCAGCGAGCAGCTCAGGTTCCACCACGGCGTGGCATCACCCAGTCCCTCGAAGCCCGAACCGTTGTTGGCGTAGGCCGATACGTATTCGTAGAACACCTGGCTGATGCCGTGGAAGCCGGGATTGGAGGTGCCGGCCAGGCCGGGCACGGCCAGAGTGACCGCGGTGAACACCAGCAGGGTGATGGGCTGCAGCAGCACCAGCAGGGCCAGCAGGCGCACCTGCGGGGTCTCCAGCTTGCGACCGAACAGTTCCGGCGTCCGGCCCGTCATCAACCCCGCCAGGAACACGCCCAGCAACAGGTAGACGATGAACTGCTGCAGGCCGCAGCCGATGCCACCCCAGATCGCACTGACCAGCATGTTGACCAGGGCAATGCCACCGCTCAGCGGGGCCAGCGAATCGTGCATGCCGTTCACCGAGCCATTGGACACCTGCGTCGTCACCGCCGCCCACAACGCGGTGCCGTCGGCGCCGAAACGTACTTCCTTGCCCTCCATCAGCAGGGGCGTGGCCGCACTGGCACTGTGGCCTTCGCTCCACACCATGGCGCCGGTGGACAGCAGCGACATTCCCAGCATGCAGACGAACACCAGCGCGCCGAAGCGACGTCGCCCGGTGAATGCCCCGATCATGAAGATCACGGCCATCGGTACCAGCAGGATGCCGATCACTTCGAGAAGGTTCGAAACCGGCGTCGGATTCTCCAGCGGGAAGCTGCTGTTCGGGCCATACCAGCCGCCGCCGTTGGCGCCCAGCTGCTTGGCGGCGACCATCGCCGCGACCGGACCCAGCGGCAGCTTCTGCGTCGTCATGCCGGCGGAGGCATCGATCGGCGTAGCCTGCGGCCCCGCCGCCAGCGTCGACGGCACGCCCTGGCTGGTCAGCAGCAGTGTCCACAGCAGGCACAGCGGCAACAGGACGCGCACGCACAGGCGCACCACGTCGGTGTAGTAGTTGCCCACTGCGACCTGGCGGTCATCGCCGGCGCTGCCTGTGGCCGACTGCGGCGCCGGCGCGAACAGCGCGCGCAGTGTGGCCACCGCCAGCGCCAGGCCCATCATCGGGGTCACCACCTGCAGACCAGTGATCCCGGTCATCTGCGAGAGGTAGGACAGCTGCGCCTGGCCCGAATAGTGCTGCTGGTTGGTGTTGGTCAGGAACGAGATCATCGTGTGCAGCGCGGTGTCCCAGCGCATGTTCGGGATCTGGTCCGGATTCAGCGGCAACCACGCCTGGGTCATGAACACCGCCAGGGTCAGCACCGCCACCACCCCATTGCTGAGCAGGAATGCCAGCACGTAGCCACGCCAGGACATCGAGCGTGCGGGATCGACGCCGAAGACCTTGTACAGCGGCGTTTCGATCCAACGGAACAGCACGTCGACCTTCATCGGCGTGCCCCGCATCACGCGCGCCAGGTACAGTCCCAGCGGCCATGCCAGCGCGACGCTGGCAGCAAGAATGACAAGAATTTCAATCATGGCCGGCTCCGCTCAGAACGACTCGGGCCGCAGCACGACATACAGAAGATAGGCGGCGGCGATCAGCACCAGCACGCCACACACCAACGACAGCCAGGGGGACATGGGAATTGCGTCCTGGTGGAACCCCTCCACCTCAGGCCGTCATGGTCGGCCTGCGCCCCGTAAACGCACTACCCGGCGGACCGGGCCGGCGCGTAAAGACTGCATAAATTCCGCGCGTCAGGCCGTAACCTGGCCACGGGTAGCGCCGGGCCATGCCCGGCGGCAGGAGCGTTTTCAGCCAGCCGGGGCAGCCGGCGCCAGGCCCTTCAGCTCGCGATAGCGCTGCAGGGTGCTTTCGATCTCCGCCTTCAACGCCTGCTGCTGCTGCAGGAAGCCGGACTGCAGGCGCTGCTGCGACTGCAGCTGTACGTGCCGCTGGCGGATCGCTTCGGCCTGCGGGTCGCCCACCTTGGCGCCCGCCAGCTCGCGGTCGCCGGCCGCCGACAGCAGCGCGACCAGCGATTCACGCAGGCTGGCCACGTTGTACTGGGCGGTCTTGAGGTTGTTGTCGAGCACTTCCTGGCGCTCGGCGAACACCCGCCGCAGGTCGTCTTCGCTGCCGTAGGTGGTCAGCATCGCCTGCTCGGTGCGCTGGCGGGTCTGCTCGGCCATCCGGTCCAGCTGCTGCTGTGCCGCCGCGGTACTGGCGGCGGCACGTTCTTCGTCGGTCAGCGCGCGCTGCACCTGCGCATTGCGCAGCCCACTGCGGGCATTGAACTCGTCGCGCGCGTGGTTGACCGCATCGGCAGGAAGCGCATCGGTGCAGATCCGCTCCTGGCCCTCGTTCCAGCAGTACAGCTTCTTCTCGACTTTGTCGCCGCCCCGCGACTGCCCCGCCACGGTGAACGGCAGGGCCAGCAGTAGGCCGGCGAAGAGAACAGCAGGAATTCGGGACATGCGACCTTCCCCCTGGCGGTCAGCGTGTGGAGCGGACGCCGTACTGGGCCCGATAGGCTTCCAGCGGCTGCCGGTAGCCGACAAGTTCCGGGTTTCCCGAGGCGAAATCAAGCAGGTCGCCCAGCGAAGCCACTGCGATCACCGGGATGCCGGCTTCCTCGGCCACTGCCTGCGCCGCGGAGCGGCGATCGGCTTCCGAAGCGATCTCCTGGCGATCCAGAGCGACCACAATGCCGGCCGGAGTGCCGCCTGCCGCGCGGATGATGGCCAGCGCTTCGCGGATCGCAGTACCCGCAGTGATCACGTCATCGACGATCAGCACGCGCTTGCCATTCATGTCGGCGCCGATCAGCTGGCCGCCTTCGCCATGGTCCTTGGCTTCCTTGCGGTTGAACGACAGCGGCAGGTCGCGGCCACGCTGGGCCAGCTCGCAGGCCATTGCCGTGGCCAGCGGAATGCCCTTGTAGGCCGGGCCGAACACCACGTCGTACTTGACCCCGCTGGCGTCGATGGCATCGGCATAACAGGCGCCGAGCTGGGACAGCAGCGAGCCGGAGTCGAAGCGACCGGCGTTGAAGAAATAGGGGCTCAGCCGGCCGGACTTGAGGGTGAACTGGCCGAAGCGCAGGGCGTCGGCGGTCAGGGCCAGCTGCAGGAAACGGTGACGGTGGTCGCTCATCAAAACTCGATTCATCTTCATTTGGAGCACAAATCCTAATGCAGCCGGGCCTTCCGCGCTCGTCGGCGCTCTTCCGGGGGGCCGTCCGGCCGCGTCCGCCGGACTGCGCAGCCCAGCAGCCAACCGGTATGCTTGCCCGGTTTCCCGCCGTAGGTCCCCCGCATGCGCATCATCAGTTTCAACGCCAATGGCATCCGTTCCGCCGCGACCAAAGGCTTCCTCGACTGGTTCCGCGCCCAGGACGCCGACGTCCTGTGCCTCCAGGAGACCAAGGCCCAGGAAGACCAGCTGACCGACCCGATGTTCCGGCCCGACGGACACCATTGCTTCTACCGCGATGCCATCACCAAGAAGGGCTACAGCGGCGTGGCGATCTACAGCAGGCGGGAACCGGACCAGGTCATCACCTCGCTGGGCTGGGCGCCGTTCGACGATGAGGGGCGCTATATCGAGGCGCGCTTCGGCAACCTCAGCGTGGTGTCCTTCTACATTCCGTCCGGCAGCTCCGGCGACCTGCGCCAGGGATTCAAGTTCGAAGTGATGGAGTGGCTGCGGCCGATCCTGGAGGAGTGGGCGCGCAGCGGTCGCGACTACGTGCTGTGTGGCGACTGGAACATCGTGCGGTCGGCGCTGGACATCAAGAACTGGAAGTCCAACCAGAAGAATTCCGGCTGTCTGCCCGAAGAGCGCGACTGGCTCAACGCGCTGTGCGCCGATCATGGCCAGGCCACCGACGTGGCGGCCGGTCGTGGCTGGGCCGATGCGTATCGCCTGCTCAATCCCACCGGGGAGGACTACACCTGGTGGAGCAACCGCGGGGCGGCCCGCGCCAACAACGTGGGATGGCGCATCGACTACCAGTTCATCACGCCGGGCCTGCGCGACAAACTGCGTGGCTGCTCGATCTACCGCGAAGAGCGCTTCTCCGACCACGCCCCGTTCACCGTGGACTACGACCTGTGAGCGAGGCGGCCAGGCCGGTCAGCTACAAAGGCTGGGCAGGAATCAAGCGCGCCTTCGGTACACCGTCGGCGCTGACCATGGCCATGCTGGGTTTCGGCAGTGGCCTGCCGTTCCTGCTGATCGCGTCGCAGACCTTGTCCACGCGCCTGCGCGATGTGGGGCTGGACCTGGGCAGCATCGGCCTGATCAGCCTGGCCAGTTTCTTCTACCTGCTCAAGTTCCTGTGGGCACCGCTGCTGGATCGGTATGCCTTCCCGTTTCTGGGCCGGCTCGGCCGTCGTCGCTCCTGGCTGCTGGTATCGCAGGTCATGGTGCTGGTCGGACTGATCGCGCTGGCCTTCGTGCGCCCCGAACAGGGCGTCTGGCCCCTGGTGATGTGGGTGCTGGTGGCGTCCTTTGCCGGCGCCACCCAGGATTCGGCCGTGGATGCCTACCGTATCGAGATCGCGCCGCAGACCGCTCAGGCCGCGCTGGCGGCCACCTACACGTTGGGTTACCGGATCGGCCTGATCCTGGCCGGTGCCGGCGCGCTGTATCTGGCCCAGTTTGAGGGCTGGGTCATCGCGTATCTGGCAATGGCCGCCCTGATGCTGCTGCCGATCATCACCACGCTGCTGTGCGCCGAACCGGAGCGTCCCGCCACCGCCGTGCAGCGCCGCATCGATGTCGCCGAAGCCTTCGTCCAGCCGATCACAAGTTTCTTCAGCCGCAACGGTGTGGCATTGGCGCTGGTGCTGCTGGCCTTTGTCGGCCTGTTCAAGTTCCCTGACCAGGTGATCGGGGTGATGGCGGGGCCGTTCTACCTCGATTCCGGCTTCGACAAGGCCGACATCGCCACGGTCTCCAAACTGTTCGGGGTGTGGATGGGCATCGGCGGTGCCTTCCTGGGAGGCATCGCGGTGGCCGCGTTTGGCTTCCGGCGCATGCTGCTGGTGGCAGCACTGGGCGTGGCGCTGTCCAATCTGGCCTTCCTGCTGATGGCGCACAACCCGGGCAAGCTGTGGGCGTTCTATGCCGCCCTCAGTGCCGACAACCTGTTCCAGGGCTTTGCAGGCACCGTGCTGGTCGCCTTCATGTCGTCGTTGACGGACCGCAACTTCACCGCTACCCAGTATGCGCTGCTGGTCTCGCTGGCCAACCTGCCCGGCAAGTTCGTCGGCGGTGTGTCGGGCTACATCGTCGAGGCCACCTCCTACAGCACGTTCTTCATCCTCAGCTCGGTCACCGTGGTGCCGACCCTGCTGCTGCTGGTCTGGCTGTGGCCGCGCATCGTCGACCGCGGGCCACCGCCGGCCGCCTGATTGCCTGCCCGCCCGGTCTGCGGGATCATCGCCCCCGACGCGCCGAGGGGGCGGTGCCCTGCGAACGGGGAAGTGAGCATGGCTGATGTTGTGCTGCGGGACCTGGACCCGCTGCTGCTGGAACGCATCCGGCGGGTCGCGGTTGCCCGTGGCTGGAGCCACGAACAGACCTGTGCGGCGTTGCTGGAACAAGGGTTGTTCAGCAGCGAGCTGGAGGTCCGCTCCGGTTTTGGCGATACCGAGGTCGATGCGCTCGCTGCGGCCATCATCGCGCTGCAGGCGCTGCCGGCCGGGCAGGGCTTCGATTGATCTGATACCTCACCGCCGGGCATGGCCCGGCGCTGCCAGTTGGTCGCCGAAGGGCGCGCGCCGGGCCACGCCCGGCGGAGGATGCCGAAGGGGGTAGCGCCGGGCCATGCCCGGCGGCGGGTGCCGCCTCAGGCCAGATGGATCGCGCCGAGAATCCGCGGTCCCTTTGCACCGGTGACACTCGGCAGGTTCCCCGCCAGCCCATCCATCGTCCGCTGCGCCAGCCAGGCGAAGCCCATGGCTTCCACGTACTCCGGGTCCAACCCATGCACGGCGCTGGATTCCACCTGCAGCGCCGGCAGCCGCTCGGCCAGCCGTTTCATCAACTGCCGGTTGTGCACGCCGCCGCCACAGACCAGCAGTCTGCGTGTCTGCGGCTGCTGCGCCAGCAGTGCATCGGCCACGGTCGCCACGGTCAGCTCAAGCAGGGTCGCCTGCACATCGGCAGCGGCGTACTGGCCTTCACCCATGTGCGCCTCCGCCCACGCCAGATGGAACTGTTCGCGACCGGTACTCTTCGGCGGGGGCAGGTCGAACCAGGGGTCCGCACGCCAGCCCGCCAGCAGGGGGCCATCCACCACACCGCTGGCGGCATAGGCGCCTTCGGCATCGAAGGTGCGCCCGGTGTGGCGCTGGCACCAGGCATCCATCAGCGCATTGGCTGGACCGGTGTCGAAGCCGCGTACGGCACCCTCCCGCGGGATCAGGGTCAGATTGGCGATGCCGCCCAGGTTGAGCACGGCCCGGTCCTCGTCGGCCGTGCCCAGCATGCCGAGGTGGAAGGCCGGCATCAGCGGTGCGCCATGACCGCCGGCAGCCACGTCGCGGCGACGGAAATCGCACACCGTGGTGATCCCGGTCAGCTCGGCGATGCGGTTGCCGTCGCCCAGCTGCACGGTGAAGGCCGGATCGGCCAGCGGCCGGTGGCGCACGGTCTGTCCATGCGAGCCGATCGCCCGCACCCGGGTGCGGTCCACGCCGGATTCGTCCAGCAACTGGTTGGCGGCGTCGGCGAAGGCGATCGCGATCCGCGCGTCGAGTTCGCCAAGCTCCTCCAGCGACGCCAGCGGCCCCCCTTCGCCCAGCGCCACCAGCCGAGCGCGCAGCAGCGGCTCCCAGCGCGCGGTCAGGCCATGCACGAAGCGGCAGCCGCCCTCGTCGGGAAACTGCACCAGTGCGGCATCGATACCGTCGGCGCTGGTGCCTGACATCAGGCCCAGGTACAGGGGAGTGTTGGCGTCGGCAGGTGTGCTCATGGCGCGCAAAAAAAAAGGACGCGGCAAGCTTGGGCTGCCGCGTCCTTGTTCGTCAACGCAGGTCTCAGCCGCGCTTGCGCCCGCGGGTCTGCGTGTCCTTGGCGCTGGCCACCTCCGTGGCCGCCTCGTCCCGACCGGTCGGCGCCGGGCTGGCGTCGGCGTAGATCAGCTTCTCCATGCCCTGGATGCGCGCCATCGCCGGCGCGGTCTGGGCGCGGAAGGCGACCAGCTCGGCGCCCTTGAGCGGCTCCGGCGGCGGCATGGTCACCGTCAGCGGGTTGCGGTGCACGCCGTTGACGCGGAATTCGTAGTGCAGGTGCGGGCCGGTGGCCAGGCCGGTCGAGCCGACATAGCCGATCACCGTGCCCTGCGCCACGCGCTGGCCGGTGCGGATGTTCGCAAAGCGCGACATGTGCCCGTACAGGGTGGTGTGGCCACGACCGTGGTCGAGGATCACCACATTGCCGTAGCCGCGCTGCACGCCGGCGAACTGCACGCGCGCATCGCCGGCCGCCATGATCGGCGTGCCGGTGCGGGCGGCGTAGTCCACGCCCTTGTGCATGCGCATCTTGCCCAGCACCGGGTGCTTGCGCGCGCCGAAGGTCGAGCTCAGGCGCGCGAACGGGATCGGCATGCGGATGAAGCTCTTCTTCAGCGAGCGCCCATTGATGTCGTAGTACTCGGACTTGCCGTTGCGTTCGAAGCGGAAGCCCGAATAGGTCTTGCCGCCGGTGGTGAAGGTCGCTGCCAGGATCTTGCTGGTATCGACCTTTTCGCCCTCGCGCCAGGTCTCATCCATCACCACGCTGAAGCGGTCGCCCGGCTGCAGGTCCTTGGAGAAGTCGATGTCGTACTTGAAGATGTCGTCGGTCATGGTGGCGATCGCCGACGGTGACAGCCCGGCCCGGCGCGCTGCGGCATACAGCGAACTGGTGATCTCACCACTGGTGACCACCGTGCGCGTGGAGGTCTCGCGCTTGGTCACGGTTTCCTTGATGTTGTCGCCGGCCAGGCTCAGCTCGACCCGGTTCTCGCCGTCGCGGTCGAAGCGGATGCTGCGCAGGTCGCCGGACAGCGGCATGTCGAAGGCGATCTCGGCGCCCGGGCGCAGCTTCGTCAGCGATTCGCGGGCACCGGGGTGGTCCAGGACGCGGTGCAGGGTGGTCGCCGGAATGCCGGCCTGGTCGAACAGCTCGCTGAGGGTCTGGCCACGCTGTACGCGCAGGACCTGCCAGCTGTCACCCGGCACCTGCTGCTGGCGGGCCAGCGACAGCGGCGGCAAGGGCAGGGCCAGGCTGGTGTGGCTGTCGGCGTAGGGGGCGTCGATGGTGTGCGAGAAACCGGGGACGATCGTGGCGACCAGCGCACCGATGGTCGCGAACAGGCTGGCATGCATCCAGTGACGCCGGGTCCAGCGCTCATTGAAGGCGGCGGGAAGATGTTGCCTGAGCTTCCGATGCAGGGCGTTGTCGTGCAGGACGTGAAGGCGTTCCTGGAAGCGCTGCTTGCGTGCGCGCCCTTGTTCGGAGTTGTGCATCGGCGGTTTTTCCTGGCTGGCCCGGGAGCGCGGGCCTGAACGCCGGTTACCATAGACACCTGAGAAAAGCGCGTCAAACCCTTGTGCCCATTGGCTTTTGTGAAGCCAATCGGGTTAACTTGGCTTTAACACCCCCACACAAGAATCGGCGTTGCCGGGAGTAGTCACGTGTCCTCGATTGAAGAAGCCCTTTCCCTGATCGGCCGTGGTGCCGACGAGATCCTCAAGCTCGAGGATCTGCGTGCGCGCCTGCAGGAAGGCCGTCCGCTGCGGATCAAGGCTGGCTTCGACCCCACCGCGCCGGACCTGCATCTGGGTCATACGGTGCTGCTGAACAAGATGCGCCAGTTCCAGGACCTCGGTCATCAGGTCATCTTCCTGATCGGCGACTTCACCGGCATGATCGGCGACCCTTCGGGCAAGAGCCTGACCCGCAAGCCGCTCAGCCGCGAGGATGTGCTGGCCAATGCCCGCACCTACGAGGAACAGGTGTTCAAGGTGCTGGACCGCAGCCGTACCGAAGTCCGCTTCAATTCGGAGTGGTTCGGCAGCATGGGGGCGGCCGACATGATCCGCCTGGCCGGCCAGCACACCGTGGCACGCATGCTGGAGCGCGACGACTTCGCCAAGCGCTACGCCGCACAGCAGTCCATCGCCATCCACGAGTTCCTGTACCCGCTGGTGCAGGGCTACGACTCGGTCGCCCTGGAGGCGGACGTCGAACTGGGTGGTACCGACCAGAAGTTCAACCTGCTGATGGGGCGTGGCCTGCAGGAACACCACGGGCAGAAGCCCCAGGTGGTGCTGACCATGCCGCTGCTGGAAGGCCTGGACGGTGTCAACAAGATGTCCAAGTCGCTGGGCAACTACATCGGCATCAGCGAGCCGGCCATCGACATCGTCACCAAGACCATGAAGGTGGACGATGCCCTGATGTGGCGCTGGATCGAACTGCTGTCCTTCGATATCAGCCAGGCCGAGGCCGCGCAGCTGCGGGAGCAGGTGGCCAGCGGCGGTCTGAATCCGCGCGTGGTGAAGCTGCGCCTGGCGCGGGAGCTGGCAACCCGCTTCCACGACGCAGCCGCCGCCGAACAGGCCATTGCGGGCTGGGAAGCGGCGGTGACCGGACAGGGCGACATCACCCAGTTGCCGCTGCAGGACGTGGCGATTCCGGCCGAAGGCCTGCGCATCGCGGCGCTGCTGACCGCTGCCGGGCTGACCCCGAGCAACTCCGAAGCCAACCGCAAGCTCAAGGAGCGCGCCGTCAAGGTGGATGGCGAGGTCGTGGAAGATGGTCAGCAGGTGCTGCAGCCGGGCTTCGAAGGCCTGCTGCAGGTCGGCAAGCGCACATTCGCCCGTGTGCGCCTGATCGCGGCCTGAGACCTGTCGGACAAGCGCCGGGCACACGCCCGGCCGCTCGTGGCGCCGTTCATCGGGCGCCTGTCGGATGAACGGTGCCAACATCCGATGAAAAAAGTCGCCACACCCCCTTCACAAATGGGGCGAACAGGGACATACTTTCCCTCCCCCGTCGCAGGGGCCGCCAACAAGGGGCTTGAGCGACACCAGGGCGCCCACCACCCCGAACGAGATGATCGAACGAAGGTGTTGACGGACTGAAAAAGTCTGGCATAATGGGCGGCTCGCTACGAAGGAAACTTCGCAGCACACGGGAACGGCGCTGAGGCCACTTCCCCGGATCTTTGAAAGTATGCGCAGGTATCTTGTGAAGGCGCCTGCAGGAAGGATGACTGTCCATCTTGCAGACGTTTGATCAAGCAACTATTAATTGTTTTAA
>NZ_JADCQA010000020.1:0-41887 GCF_014947095.1 Stenotrophomonas sp. B2
GCCCACCTCCACCAACGAGCGGTCCGCCAAGGACCGGAGAAGCCCGGAAACCCCCGCATCACAAGGGTTTCCGGGCTTTTTTATTGTCCGCAGCAGACCGGGGCAATCCGTTTCAATCCATGAGACGGTGGGGGTATATCAAGGGGTATCCGACCGCACCCACTGAAGCGATACCCCCAATGCCTCTGACCGACGCAGCCATCAGGCGCGCCAAGCCCAGCGACAAGCCGCAGAAGATCACCGACGGTGGCGGCCTGTACCTCTATCTCGCCCCGACCGGCGCGCGCAGTTGGCGCTGGAAGTACCGCATCGCCGGCAAGGAGAAACTGCTGTCGATCGGCCTGTACCCGGATGTATCTTTGGCGCGCGCGCGCGAGGCCCGCGACGAAGCCCGTCGGCTGCTGGCTCGAGGCGTCGACCCGGGCGCGCAGAAGAAGGCTGCTGCCCTCGCCCAATCCGCCCTAGGCTCGGACAGCTTCGAGACCATCGCCAATGAGTGGCTGGCCGCGCGCCCCTGGGTGCGCAGCTATGCGGAGAAGGTCGAAGCATGGATGAAGAACGACGTGTACCCGTGGATCGGGTCACGCTCTGTGGCCGACCTCACCGCGCCAGACTTCCTCCGGGTGGCCCGGCGCATCGAGGACCGCGGTGCGATCGAATCCGCGCACCGGATCATGCAGAACTGCGGCCAGATCATGCGCTACGCCGTGGCCACTGGCCGGGCCGAGCGAAACCCGGTTGCCGACCTGAAGGGAGCGCTCGCGCCGCCGAAGGAAGCCCACCACGCAGCGATTACTGACCCGGTGCAGCTGGGTGGCCTGCTGCGCTCCATCGAGGCATACAGCGGATCCGCCATCACCCGCGCGGCGCTGCGCCTGGCGCCGCTGGTGTTTCTGCGTCCTGGCGAACTGCGACATGCCGAATGGGAGGAATTCGACCTCGACGCGGCCGTGTGGACCATCCCTGCCAGCAAGATGAAGATGCGTGCTGCGCACCTGGTGCCGCTGTCCAGGCAGGCGCTGCAAATCTTGGAGGACATCAAGCCGATCACTGGCCGGCACAAGTGGGTGTTCTCTGGAGCCCGCGACGCCAAACGCCCGATGTCGGAGAACGCCGTTACCGCAGCGCTGCGCAACATGGGTTACGACCGCACGATGATGACCGGCCACGGCTTCCGCGCGACGGCTCGCACCATTCTGGACGAGGTCCTGCACTTCCGCCCGGACATCATCGAGCACCAGCTTGCGCACGCGGTGAAGGATCCCAACGGCCGGGCATACAACCGCACATCGCACCTGCAGGAGCGCGTGCGGATGATGCAGGTCTGGGCGGATTATCTCGATGGCCTGCGCGATGGCAACGTGGTGAAGCTGCGGGTCGGATGACGCCTACACGCCCCGCCGAATCTGCTGCAGCCCTGCTCTCACCCATGCCTTGGTGCGGACGTCTCTCGCGCGGGGTTTCGTCTCTGCTGGCGGCTTGCGCGGCTCCAGCGCGTCCTTGATCCGTGTCAGATCCATCGCCCCAGACTCAGCCAGGCGCCGCGCCTGTTGCTGCTGCTCGCGCGTAGGCGGCAGGCCGGGCAGTGGCGGCGGCAGTTGGATCGGGGTGCTGTCCGTCAATCGGGCGACGGCCTCGCGCAGAGGCAGGTCGGGATAAAGCCTGGCCGCGCACCAGCGCTCGGCATACCGCTTCGCCTGCCGGACGCTCGCCGCGCGCACTTCCTTCACTTCCCAAAACTTTTGGCCTTCCAGCCATAGGCGCACCCCCGGACCGCCATCGAGTTCGACGCCGGCCGTCTCCCGGCCGTTGTACCAGAGCGCCCAGCGCTCGCCGGTCTGGACCCAGCCAGAGGGGATCGGGGCGGTGCGGAAACCGTAGTGGCCGTGCGGAGGAAGCATGGCCGGGAGGATACGACTTGCCGTCTCAGATCCTCAGACAGCTGCGTAAATCCTTCAGAGAATGGTGGACAAGCCCTGTAGCAAGAATCCCAAGGCGACCAGCAACATTCCTCGCCTGAAGGCCCGCTCCTGAACCTCCTTTCGCTTGAACTCGAGTTCTCCGCCATCGGCGAAGGCCCCGTAGTAAGGCGGTGACAGCGAAGCCCACACCACTCCCACGATGTCGATGTTCAGCCCTACCAAGGTCAACACTGTCTTCAAGCGCTCATGGTCGGGGCTGATGAGCAGCCAGAACGCCACCCAGATCACCGCCGTGGCTCCGAACACTATCGCCAACTGAAAACGGCCCCACTTGACACGAATTTCATGGTCTTCCGGGTACTCCGACATGGGCGCAATTCCTTTTGGGGCGGCGGTCGGAGATTAGCAGACGCCACCTATTACCTCAGGACTAGCCATGTGCGGCCGATTCGTCCAGCTCCCAGTGATCGACTTCGGCCAGCCGGGGCTGGCTGACCTTGCCCCCGGCCTGGCCGAGATCCAGCCCAGCTACAACCTCGCCCCGACACAGCGGGCGTCGGTGATCCTCGACCGCGGCGAAGGCCGGCAGGTCACCCGGCTGGCCTGGGGCCTACTGCCGTTCTGGGCCAAGGCAAAGGGCCTGCAGGGCTCAACCATCAACGCCCGCATCGAGACGGTGGCCACCAAGCCGGCATTCCGCACGGCGTTTAAGAAACGCCGATGCGTCATCCCGATGGCCGGCTACTACGAGTGGTCGGTCAGCCCGATCGACGGGAAGAAGGATCCATGGTTCATCCACGCGGCCGAGCCGCTGCTGGCGGCCGGCCTGTGGGAGGACAGCAGCCCGCTGCTGCCAGAGGGCAACCTGGGAACCTTCACCGTCATCACCGGGGACAGCAGCGGCGTGTCGGCCGACATCCACGACCGCATGCCGGTCTGGCTGCTGGCCAGCCAGATCGATGAGTGGATGGCAGCCGATCCCGACGATGCGATGGCGATGCTGCTGGCCAGCGAGCCCCCATCCATGGAGGCCTACCGGGTCAGCCGTGCGGTCAACACGCCCAGGAACAACCGCGAGGACCTGCTGCAGCAGGTCGAGTGAGGCAGGCCGTCCGGGCCCTGCCCTCGCCTACTCGAACGCCTCGGGCAGATCGAGCCGCAGCCTTGCCAGCATCGCCTGGTTGCCGGCCACACCCGGGTGCACGTTGTCCCCCGAGTTCATCACCGGATCCCAGGTGGCCCCGTCGTTGTTGGCGGACAAGGCCAGATCGAAGCGAACGGGAGGCAGCAGATCCGCGCCGAAGTAGCCGCCGACGATGTCGGTGTTCATCTGCGCGCGCAGGCCGGCCGGCGTGCCGTTCAGCGGCGGCAAGCAACCGATGGCGATTCGGCTCGTCCTCTTCCGCAGCGCATTGAGGATCGCTGTCATGTTGCTGCGCCATGCCGCCTGTGTGCCGGCAGTCAGGGCATCGTTGGTGCCCAGCGTCACGACCACCACCGTATCCCTGCCGCACAGCGAGACAGCCTCTCCCATTGCGCTCACGGCGTGACTGGACAGCTGGCCGCCCCGAGCCATGACCACCGTGTCCAGCGATCCCTTCCCCGCGCGCTCGGACTCGACCATGCGCGACCAGGTCTTGTCGTACTCCGGGTAGGGCAGCCCACCGATCTGCGAGCCTTCCGTGATGCTGTCGCCGAGCAGCAGGACGGCAGCCGGCCGCGCCGCAGGGAACGGATAGTCCGCGACCATGCGGAACCTGTCGACGGCTACGCCGCCGGCAGTGGTGGACGGGAACACCAGGCACGGCGCTCCCCAGGCACGCCCGCTATCGGCTCCCGTGCCCGCGCCATAGTCCAGCACCAGCTCGACCTTCTCGCCGCTCTTCCTGTTGGTGAGGATGAACTTCGTGGAGAACCAGCTGCGCTGCATGTCCAGCCGGACCTGCGAACCGGCCAGGGTCCAAGGCACTGCAATCTCAGCGGCAGCAGCCCCCGGCGCGGTGGTTCCATTCCACTTGTAGACCCGCAGCTGTCCGGTAGCTCCATCCACGATCGCAACAGGGCTGTCCAGTACGGTCCCGCCGCTGTCGCGCACAAAGCCGATGCCCCACACCTGTGCCGCTGCCGTGACATCGGCGTATGCGGTCAGGGTACGGCGCATCAGCAGCGACTTCCCGTAGTACGTCGGGATGCACCGGTTTCCCCAGGACGAAGATACCGCGCTTACGAGGCGACCCTGAGACACTATCGCACCGGCGAGGGTCCAGCCAGCCATTGCGCCGTCGAAACGCTCTTCCAGCAGAGACGGTGGAATGGCCTCCCCCACCACGTCCGAGAGCTTAATGCTGAGAGTTTGGTACTCGACACGCAGCGCGACTCGAACAGCAGCGGTCCCCCAGTCCTGGACATCACCAATGCCGCCGGCCTGCGGGAATCCAGAGGTGGAGAGCGAAGGGCCGCCACCGCTGGCGAACCGGATGTTGTTACCGCTGCCAACCCGAACATAGACGTGACCACCGACAGGCACGTCGAATGGGGTGAAATGCGTGCCCGCCTGCCATGTGTTCAAGCCGTCTTCGAAAGGTACGGCCTCCTTGAAGGTGACCACCCGATCCGGTCCTTGCGCTTCGATGATGGCGACACCACTCCCGGCGTATACGGCCTGAATCAACGAAACCGCGCCTCCCGGAGACGGGTCTGCCGGACCGTAGCCGTACTGTGCCGCGGCGTTGCCCGTGTAGCTGTCAGAAACCGAGCCAACCGCGACCGCCTCGGTACCGATCGCCGCCAAGCCAAGAAAATCCGAGGCCTTTCGCGCCAGAGAGTCTGCCTCCATAGCCTGCGCTGCGGCACGGGTAACCTGAGCATCCAGCGGATCTGAGCCGGTGCCGCTGATATCGACACGAAGGGCCAGCCGTCCCGTGTATGAGAGAACCGGGGGACCCTGAACGTCGCCGACCGCAACCGTGTCTTCGGGGTTCCAACGCGCGGTGCCAATCTGCGTACCGCCAGGGGTATCGAACGTGAGGTTCACGCCCGTGAGCGCCTTGTAGGCGATGTACGAGCCGGCGTCGGCGATGATGTTCAGGTCGATAGACGCGATGCCGGCTGCGGGCCTGGACACCGGGAAAATTGCGATGGTGCGCGTTCCGATGCCATCCGCGCGCGGCGAAAGCACATGAATCTCTCCGGTTGCAGCTGCCCGGAACCCAATCTGCGCACGCAGAAGGAGTGCCCGGTACGGCGTAGGTGTCGCGTTCGCCAGAACCAAGTTGGTCGAAGCAGAGGTGGTGGTCGAGGTAGTGGAGCCAATGCTGCTGTTGACCATGGACGTGCTGAGCCCTGTATTGAGGCGAAGGGCATTCACGTCGGAGACGTCGGCCTTCGCGGCAAGCGCCTGTGCGGCAGGAACGTCGGTGATCAGGCTCGCGGAGGAAGAGTTCACGCGCACGTAGACCTTGTAGGCCACATTGCTGTCGCCAGACTGCACTTTGAACTGAGCCCCGTCCGCAACGGCTGCCAAGCCCGTACTCACATCCGCGTAGATCGGGGAGCCGGCGAAGACCGAATCCCGGATGGTGTCGATCTCGCTTTCCAGCTCCGCCTTGGTTGAGTTGAGTTGGTCCGGCTGAACCGCTGAATCTGCTCGTCCGCCCTGGCTCGCCGTCGCGAAAGCGTTCGACGGCTGGAACGCGGCACTGCCCAGCCCGTCCGCGATGTTCTCCAGCGCACCCACCTTGAAATCCAGCGTCTCCGGATCAGATGTGCCGTCCGTGCCGATCTTGCGCTGCACGGCCTCGATAGCGTCGTTGGCATCGCCGTGCTGATCGGAGTGCGTGCGCGCCTGCGCCTGGCTGTCGTTCGGCTGCGGGTTGTCGAACTGATCGATTTCGGCAGGAAATTTCGTGGTCATAGGGCTACCTCAGGAGATGCGAACGCAGAGGACGGAACCGTTGCGGTACATGGCACCGACGGCCACACCAGCGGTGGCGGCGGCGGCATCGTCAACGGCGTTGGGAAGGGTGGCCAGCGACGCGACGGCTACGAAGTCGGCGGCGTCGTGGGTCGCGGCTGTGCCCAGGCCGAGGGCGTCGGCGATGTCGGTAACCGTCACATCGCCCTGCAGGCCGACCACGGATCGGGTGGCGTCCACGTCTGCGGCGTCGAGCGAGACGGTGCCGGTCTGTCCATTCACCGACTGGACCAGGTCAGGCGGCGTCTGCAGCAGCGTCCAGTCGGCCATCGTGCCGCTGGTGCCGCCGTTCTGGATGTAGGTGCGGCTCTGGTCCGTGCGGACGGCAACGTCACCCTCTTCCACCACCAGCGCCAGCTGCGCGGCCTGGCTGTTCACCACGTAGGTAGAGGTGATCGCCAGCGCCGGCAGGTACTGCGTAGGGATCTTGCTGGCTGCATCCAGCGGCGCAACGCCGTTGGCCGCTCCCTTCTGTGCGGCGATGCGCGCGTCGGCGCGCGCGGCGGTGAAGTACAGGTTGGCGCTGCCTTCGGCAAGGTCGTCGGTGCTGGCTGTCGCGGTGGCCACCACGCGGCCGTACTGGTCGATCGTGGTCTTCACCAGCGCCTGGCCGTCGAGGGTGTCCAGAACCTCCTGCAGGCGGAACGTGGTGTCGCCGTCGCGGCCGTTGCCGTTGCTGATCGACAGGCCGCCGCCGGCCTGGAAGGTGCGCATGCGCCACTGGCCGGGGGCAACCAGCACCGGGTAGCCCATGCCGGAGATTTTCGAGAACGCATCGAGGTTTCGCGGAACGCCCGTCAGCCGATCCCACGGCACACTGCTGCCGCCGGCGTCACCGCCGAACACGGCCGGGTCGATCAGGGTTTTGCCATCCGCCGCGTACAGATTGATGCCCACAACGGCGCCCTTCGTGGCATCGGCATTGATGTTCACCACGCGGCCAAGGTTGTCCTGGAGCTTGACCTTGCTCACGGCTGGGTCTTCCCCTCGCCCAGGCTGCGGATCTCGCCCATGCGGCTGTCGCAGTCCTGCAGAGTGATCAGGTTGGCGTTGTAGGCGGCCACCACGGCCTCAACCGTGCGGGATGTGGCGCGCTTGGCCGGGCACGGCTTGGTCAGGCGGGCGTCGACCGGCACCAGCTTCTCGACGGTGATGTGCACCACCTCGGGCAGCTTCGGCCGCTCGGGTTCATGAGCACAGCCGGCCAGCGCCAGCACGATCAGAGCAAGGGGATGGAATCGCACAGCTGGATCTCCAGTTGGGACCGGCACGCCGGCCTGGTCTTGGCGGCCTGCAGCTCCTTCTCGGCCGCGGTGGCCCGGCGCTGGCCCTCGGCCGCTGCCGCTTCGGCACGCCTTGCGGCTTCGGCCGCTGCCTTGCGCGCCAGCTCGGCCGCGTTGATGGACGCCTGGGTCTGGTCGTTGACCTGCTCCAGCAGCGCGCCGCAGGCGTTCGCCGCGCGCAGGTTCTCGGCGGATTCGGTCCGTGCGTCGTCGCGCTGCTTCTCGGCCTTGGCGATGCTGGCCTGGGCCTTGGCAGCCGCGCCGTCCTCCCCACGCTGGCAGCCCGCCACGAACAGGCCACCGGCCAGCAGCACCCACAGGGCCCAGCGGATCAGGTCCGCATACGGCCGGATCGGGTCAGGGATCAGCACGGCGACCTCCCCTCGGCTTCTGCTTGAAGCTGGTCGCCACAGGCACCAGGAACGCGCCGCCGACAGCCAGGCTGCCCAGCACGATCAGGCCCCACTCGGGGAACAGGTTCTGCGCGCGCTCCGGCATGAGGGCATAGGCGCCGAGCGCGGCGGCGGCGGCGGCGGCGAGAGTGGCCAGCCAGGTACTCGCGCGGCCGGCCACGCCCTGCCAGTTGAAACGGTCCTTCACTTCAGCCCCCTGAGCTGTTTCAGCTCCCGGATGTCCTGCTTGTTCTGCTCGACCTGCACGGCCTGCTTGGCCAGTTCGAGCTTCAGCGCCGGGACGTCGGCCAGCTGGGTGTTGATGGTCTGCAGCTGCTGCTGCACGGTCAGGACCTGCTGGTTGGTGACCTGCTGCTGGCTCAGCAGGGTCTGTACCGACCCCACCAGCCACAGCACGCCGGCAACCACACCGCCGGCGAACGCGCCGACGATCCACTTTTCGACGGGTCCCAATGAGAGGCGAGTGCGGCCGTCCTGGCTCGGCTGGGTTTCCATGCTCATGCGCTCCCGCCCACCTTCCCGCCGGCCTGTCGGTATACGTCCAGCAGGTTGGCCAGCTTCTTCTCGGGCTGGCCGTAGCCGGCCCCCGGCAGGCTCGCCCAGATGTTGCGGACCTTGGCGATGGCCTCCGCGATGCGACCCGACTGGATCAGCGGCAGCGCTCGGCGCTCCCGGATCAGCTGGATGGCCCAGCGATCCTGCGACAACGGCCCGAAGTCCGGCAGCTTCAGCAGGTCCCGGTAGTGGGCATAGTCCTTCAGCATGAACTGGTAACGGCCCGACGCATTCGAGGTCAGGCCCTTGCTGTTGATGCGCTTGGACTTCCGACCGCGCGAGAACGGATGCACCGAGTAGTCGGTGAACACCTCCGGCACCCGGTCAGCACCGGTCACGATCACGTCGTAACCGCGGTCCTTGGTTGCCGGGCTTGTGCTCGTCCCTTCTGCCCAAGCCAGCATCTCGAGGAACGCCACGACGTTCTGCCCGCCCGCCTCCTGTGCTGTGATTCGTGCCACTGTCGGCCCCCTTGGAAGTGATGGGCCTACGGTGCCTTCAGGGGCTGGCGGTTCAATGGGCGCTGGACGCGCAGCCATGCGGGCGGGCTAGAATCCGGGCTCCAACCAAGGAGATGGTGATGGCGCTACCTCTGCATTCATTTGAACGGATACCGACCACCGAGGCCTCGGCGGGTGACCTGGTCTACATCTACAACGGCTGGTGGATAAGGCTCGAGAACGAGGAAGGCGAGGACAAGCGAGGGCTCATTTTGTCCGGCCCGGAGGCTGGAAAGATTGGGAAGTGGCCTGTTGCCAATGGCATTCGTATCGCACACGGAAACGGATGGCAGGTCCTCGCGAAGATCGGTCTTGCAGCTACAGGGAAGCTTCCGGCTGTCTCGATTGGCGAAGAGGGTGTTACGTTCCACGGCCATGAATGGAACATTCCTGAGATGCAATCTTCCTTTACGACCCTCGGACAAGAAACGCTGTCGCGGCGGGAACCATGGGAGTACATCAGCACTTTCAGCATCTGGCTGACGGATGATGATGGGAAACCCTTCGGGACGGAGCCTGTCTTCACAGTGGGGGAGTGACGCAACGGCCCGGGCAACCGGGCCTTTCCTTTGGTACGGGGCTCGCCGGGGCTGGTGGTACCATCCGGATGCCCGGGATGGCCGGGAAAAGGGGGCGGGATGAAAAGGATTGCAGTTCTGCTGCTGTTGTTGGCCGCAGGCAGCGCGACCGGCCAGGATCGTTGGCAGTACGTCGGCGACGGGCTTGATGACGCGTTTGGCGCCTACATGGACACCGCATCGCTCGCGCGAAATGGCGACTATGCAGACGCTTGGTTCGAGTACAGATATTCGCGCCACAAGCGGCTTTCCAAAACTCTCAACTTCGTGCAGATCAACTGCGTGAGGCGGACGATCATCATTCAGTCTTTCACTGAGTACGGCCTGGACGGGAAGCGTGCTGGCGGCAGTCAGGGTCCAACCCAGCAGGCATATATTGCCCCCCAGTCGGTGGGTGAACTGCTGTGGGGCGCTGCCTGCCGAAAAGAATCAGAGCCGCATGGGATGGCGGAGGTTGCAGCTCTGGCCGAGCGCCTCCAAGCACGGGACCCGGACTACGGCCGGAAAATGTCCGAACTGAAGCCCACCCTTGTCTCCATAGAAGCGCTATTCCCACCAACTCTTTGGGCTCAGGTAATCGAGCTCGAGTACAACAAGCTGAGGTAGGCCCACATGGCAGACGACCGTTTCAACGATGCCGGGCAGTTCCACCCAGAGAGGGCGTGGAGCGAGATCCGACGGAAGGACTGGGAGCGCAAGCACGAGGCCAGCCTTGGATTCAAAGGCTGGGCTCTCGTGCTCGGCATCGTTGCATCATTGGCGGTCGCTGTTATCGGCGCGATCGCGTTCGTCTGGCACTACTTCCTGTAGTTCCGTTGCAAGCTCGGCCAGCTGCGGGTCATTGGTGCTGGCGGCGATGTTCCTCAGCGAGGCCAGTGAGCCTACGACGGAGCCTTTCGGCGCGGTGGTGGCACGAGACAGCCAGCGCACAGCCGGGGGATACGTGAAGAGCCTGGCAGCGAGATTGGCCGTGACCCCGCCTCCCAACAGCGAGGCTGTCGATGCTCCGGTCACGTCCATGAGGGACGCGACCAGGGCAGCACCGTAGGTGTATGCGGCAGCGCGGTTTGCGCTACCGCTGGGGTTGGCGAACACCTGCGAACCACTCTTGATGTTGTCGGCCACCCGGGCGATCTGGTCCATATCCTTGGCGAAGCCAGGGCCGTAGTGGCCAAACAGCTCCCGCCTCGCCTCGTCGGACAGCTTGCTCCAGTTGGTCATGAAAGTGCCTGGGCTGAACTGCTCGGCCGGCAGACCGGCCTGGCGCGGCGTCGGACGGCCCATCCGGTTCAGCACTGCGGCCGTCAGGGACTTTTTCCCATCATCCGGCAGGGCCTCCATCACCCGCTTCAGCGTGGTGCCGCCCTCACCCGCGCCAGCCATCACCGCGTTGTAGACCTTCTCTGGTCCGCCGGCCTTGTTCACCACGCGCTCCAGCTGCTTCAGTTGTTCCTGCGTGGACTTGAAGTAAGCATTGGCGCGCGCCAGCGCCTCGGGGGCTTTGCCACCCTGAGCCTGCACAGCGGCCTCGATGTCATCACCCATGGCGCGGTACACGCCGCGCAGCTGCGAGGTGGCCCGGTCAGGGGTCAGGGTGAAGTCGAACAGGCCGTTGCCCAAGTTTGACCGTAGATCCTTGAAGGTCTGGTAGGGCAACGCGGTCCCCCCATCACCCAGGTCCGATGCGATGTTGCGCGCCAGCTGCGTGACTTCGTCAGGGATCATCGACGCGGCGGAGGCAGGCGCGCCGGGATCGACAGCGGTCAGCCGTGCCAGCTCGGCATTGGTCCGATCCAGGCGCACTGGGGTATCCGACGGCACCAGCTGGTCCACGGCGTCATACAGCGCCCGGCGGCGTGCGGTGACGTCGCCCTTGAAGGCCGCGACGCCCTTCTCGATGGCGGTGCCGGCGTTCTGCCGGGTGGGATCTGCCGCCAGTGCGCGCGATCGCTCCCCGAGGTTCCTGGCGATATCGTCGCCCTGCCCCTCGGCAAAACGGCGCATCACCCCCGAGCTGGTCGGCGCTCCCGCCAGCAGGTTCTCCACGCCCTGCAGATTGGTGTTGCCCGATGCCTGGCCGACGGAAGGTGTCGTTCCCAGCGCTTCGAAGTCGGCGATGGTGTTCCGCATAGCCTCGCCGGAGCGGCCGCGCACTGCACCTCGCACAGCGGCAGCGCCGCCCTGCATAAGAGCCGCCGGGCCGATGCCGCCGGCGAGTGCGGCCGCCAACTGGCCAGTAGGACCTGCGCCGCTCTCTCGGGCCAGCCCGGCCGCACCAGAACTGCCGATCGTGCTGATCGCCTGCAGCACTGGCTGGGCAGTGAGGAATTCTCCAGCGCGCTCGGCAAGACCAGGTACTGCCGTGGGCGCCGGTGCAGCTGAAGTCAGCGTGGGTGCCACCGCACGCCCTGCATTGAGGGCTGCGCCGCCGCCAAGCGTCAGTGCGGTACCGGTCAGCGCCTCGCCGATATCGCCCAGCACGCGGTCGCCAGCAGTCTGTGCCTGCGGCAGGCCCAGAACATCGGCCAAGCGCGCAGCGTTGTCGCGGAAGCTGGCCACGGGTCGGCCGGTGATCTTCGTTTCCAGCGTGCCCAGGGCATCACCGCCCAGGGCGCCCAACAGGCTGCCGCCTCCCTGCAGCACCGAGCGCAGGCTGAACGCGGCGTCGCGCAACGGGCCAGCGCGCCAGCCATCCACCTGCCTGCCGGCGGCAGTGCTGTCGGTGGTCGAAGTCACGCCCGAAAAATCAGGCGGCAGCGCCTGCACCGCTGGCAGGTCGGTGATGGGCATCTGCCCTCCGCCAAACTGCCGCTGCAGCACCGCATTGATCTGATCATCAGGCATGCCATCGGGAAACTCGGCGATGCTGCCGTCAGGCAGCTCAACTTCGATCGGCATTACTCGATCCTCCCCGTGGCCGGGTTGAAGCGACGGCGGGCAGGGCCGGCTGGCACCGGTGCTGGTGCAGCGCCGCCGCCGAACGCCTCTACAGCGTTGGGCATCGCGCCGGGGCTTGCTGGACGGCCGTAGTTGCCGTTGATAAGTGCAGCCTTCCGCTGCTGCAGCTCAACCGCCTGCTGGTTGAAGCCAGCCAGGCGCTTCAGTGCTGCCGCCGCAGTGGCTGGGTCGTTTGCGCTCATGAGCTCATTGGCAGCGCGCTGTGCATCTCCCTCGGTCTGCACACCCTTATTGAGCCGCAGCGATTCGTTGACGATCTTGGTCAGGTCGGCCTGCCATTCGTTGTAGTTCACGTCTCCGGGGGTAGCAATACCGGCCAACGTGCGACCGCGCGCCAGCAGCGAACTGGTAGGGCTCACCTGCAGAGATCCATCCGCCAGGCGTTGCGCGTTCTTGCTGATGATGTCAGCCAGCACCTGCGTGCCCCCCAAGGCATCCTCCACCCCCAACAGTTCCCTCAACGCCGACACCGGCAGTGGTGAGTTGCCGCCGGCGTTCTTGCCAGCAGGATTCCACTGACCAGCACGCTGCAACGCGAACTGGGCGCCGTCGATGCCCATGGCTTGGCGGGTCCGCGCCGCGGATGCGAACGAGTTGGCGGCGCTAGCATCGGAGGCACGCGCTCGGGCGGCATCAGCCAGCATGCCTGCGCGCCCCTGCTCGGTGGTGCTGACTCCACCGCCGCCGGGCAGCAGGCGGTTGTTGATCAGGTTCTGGCCTTGGATGGCGGCCAGTTCGATGGGGCCGTTCGCCACGCCTACCAGATTGGCATTGGCCCCTGCCCAGTCGCCGGCCAGCGCTCTGGCTACGGCATCGCCTCGGAATCCCTGTTCCTGCGCGGCGCCGGTGTAGCCTGAGATCTTCGTCGGGTCGAAGCCGCCGCGAAGCGCCGTGGCAAGCAGATTGGCCTGTGCGGGGTCTGCCACCACGCCGCCAATGCTCGCCTGCAGCTGGTCGCGGGCCATCGCCTCATCGCGCTTGATCTGTGCGCCAGCCAACAGTGACGCGAGCTGCGCAGCGCGGGTCTGCCCACCCTGGTAGGCCCGCTCGTCGCGGGAGCCGCCACCGGCAAGTGCCTCGCCCAGAGACATCCATCCATTTCCAGCCATATCAGCGCCCCCACAGGTTCGAATTCTGGTACCAGGTGCCGGCCTGGTTACCGAAGCCCCCCAGCGAGCCAGCGGAGCCTGCCGTGCTTGCCGCGCCGCCTGCGCGCCCTGCCATGCCTCGACCGACGCCCTGCGCGATCTGACCAGCAGCAGTCAGCCACGGATCCGGGCGGATGCCCTGCAGCTGCAACTGAGCGAGGAAATCATCGCTCGCCGCTTCACGCCCGATCAGGCCGAGCTGCGCTGCGAGGTTCCCGCTCTGGAGCGCTTCCCGTCGCCGCAGCTGTTGCGGTGCGTCGATCCGAGCCATCAGGTTCGCTGCGCGCTGGCCATAGTCGCTGATGCCCAGCGCCGCGTTGTTGGATGCGGTGCGATAGGCGTCGCTCACTGCGCCGGCCTGGTTCAGGCCGCGGCTGGCCGCCAGCTGGGCGGCCTGTGACTGGTCGAGAAGCGCTCGCTCGGTGCTGGTGCGCTCGGCGCTGCCATCGTCCGTGGCGCGCTGTCCCAGAAGCTGGTTCACCGCGTAATCAGCACGTTCCTGATTCTCCGCCTGCTGGTAGATCCGGTTCGCTGCCTTCCGGTCGGCCTTCTTGTTGGCCTGGCTCTGCGTGTACTGCTGCGTTGCGGTGCCGAGCAGCACGATTGCAGTTGCGACCCACGTCATGGCTTTGCCTCCAGTTCCAGCGGCTCGTCGTCGGGCATGATCACCAGCGCCTCGATCCGCTCCAGGTCCGTTTCGTCCGTGAGGTGGACCGTTACCAGTTCGCTCGGCGCATGCGCGTAGATGGCACGCTTCATGCCCGGCGGCGAGTCGATGACGTGGAAGCCCTGTAGCTCGACCATGCCGTCGGCGGTGCGCAGAGTGACGTGGCCGGAGACAATCAGGGCATGCCGGAAGCGGTGCCGCTTCCCCACCACCAGGGCGCCGGCTGGCATCGACATACGGCGCAGGTACTGGCCGGGGAGGAAAGTGTGCTGCACCGGCATATCCGCCTGCGGCAGCTGCGCGCACAGGTCCTGCAACTGCACGATGTCAGCCAGCGAAGGCTGGCTCACCAGGCGGGCCATGGTGTTGATCACGTCCGGCATGGCGCTCATCGGGCACCGCCGTAGCCAAAGCCGGGTTGATACAGGGTGTTGTACACGTCGCGGAAGCCCCGGCGGTCTGCTGCTGCCTCACGGCTGCGCGTGTACACGTCGGCGAGGCCGCCGAAGATCTCTCCCAGCGAGTCTGCCCGCAGCCGGCCCTGCGCGGCCTGCAGGTTGCCCTGCAGCGCCTGAGCGGACTGCGTGGCGCCACTGGTCAGGCTCATGCCGCCGGCGACCTGCGACAGCAGGTTCTGTCGGGAGGTCTCGTCCGCCGCCTGCAGGTCGGCCAGCGCACCCTGCGCCAAGCGCTCGGCATCCAGTACGCCGCGCTGATAGTCTTCGCCCAGGCGCCGGTTGGCATCGATCGCGGCCGAGCCGCCGGCCAGCCCACTGCGTGCCATCGCAAACTTCAGGCTGCGGTCTGCCTGCTCCTTCTGCCGACCCAGCTCGCCGCCGTAGAAATCCTGGGTAGCGGCCAGAAAATCGTCATAGCCAGCCTGTCGGTTGGCAGAACTGTACAGCCGGTTCACCTGGTCGGTGGCGCGGTTGATGTTGGTGGTCCGCCACCCTTCGGTCTGTGCGGCGGCATTGGCCGCCTTGCTTCCGCTACTGCCGCCCATCAGGCACCTCGCATGCGTGAGAAATGGGCGATGTCCTCGCCGTTTGCGCCCTGGCCTTGCCAGACGCCGTCGTTCTGCATCCCCAGAGAGCGTTCGAACCACTCGATGGCTCGCAGCCGGTCGGCCAGCGCATTGATCTGCAGACGCCGTGCCCCACCAGCGAAGAGCTGTTCCATCAGCCATCGACTGGCCTTCGTCATGGCGCGCCACTGTTCCGCCCACCCCTCTTCAGTCCCTACCATCCACGACTGCCAGATGCCGGGGCCAACGGGCTCGAATCCGCCAGCAGCAGCGGGCGTGCCATCGGCGCGCAGCACGGTGAGCGCGTAGGGGGAAGATGTGGCCCAGGCGTTCACCAACGCGTGCGCGGTGGTGTCCGGGTTGTAGGCGTCGCCGCCCAGGACGGCCAGGAACTGGCGCTGTTCTTCGCGCCGAAGAATGTCGGCCAACACCACCAGGTGGAGTGGCCGACAGGGCACAACATTGCGCGGGAGACGGGGGGAAATCATGCGGAAATGCTGACTTCCAGCCCGTGTTGATCAATGGTCATGCCATCGGCCGGAAGTCCTGCACGTACAGGCCGAAGGCGTTCCACTGCCACGCCTGCGCGCCGTTATAGACCAGCCGGACCGAGAACGTGGGCGCGGCCATCGCCATCGGTACCGGCCCGCCGGTCAGGGTGTCTGGGTCGACTTCATATGCAGGCGTGAAGGCACCGCCATTCGTCTGGTCGAATCCGATCTGGATGCCGACCTTCCCGCGGCCCACAACCTCGAACCCGTACAGCATCTTCGTGACGCCCGCGGGGCCGAAATCCAGCCATGGCCACTGGATCACACCTTGGAACGGCGTGAAGACACCGGGCTCCAGCTCGTCGCCGACGGCGCCGTCGACCATGCGATAGATGCGGTCGGCCGAGCGCAGATACAGCGAATCGCCCTGAATCGCCCAGGTATGCACCTCGAACGGGAACACATACCGCGACCATGCGCCGACTTGGCCGATCTGGGTCATGGTGTAGACGAACACCTCTGTTTGCCCACCACGGGCGAACATCAGCCAGTACTGGCCTGCCGCGGGGAAGTAGAGCCCGCGCGGCACCACCGCCGGATCGGCCAGCCACGCCTGTACCAGCGGATCGATGGGCATGCCCACGTCACCAGCCTGGAAATTGGTACTGCTGGCCGCAATACCCACGCTGCGCACGCCCTGGCTGGCCAGGAACAGCAGATCGTTGCCCACCGCCGCAATCGCGCGGTGCTGGGTGCTGCCGATCGGCAGCGCGTCCAACAGCGACATGCTGGAGGGATCCTCATCGATCTGCCACAGCTGGAACGCTTCGGCGTTGAACACGGCCAGGTTGCCGCGGTAGAGGCCCATGGCCGCCACCGGGTTTGCGCCGTAGTTCTGCAGGCCGGTGGGCAGGAAGCCTGCATCGTTGGCGCTGCTCCAGTCCTTCGGCGCCACGGTGGCGCTGTATGGCACGGTGTCGCCATTGCCGGCGAAGACCTTGGACGCACCGATCAGCACCACCTTGCTGTTCGGACAGTTCGGATCCTCCACGCGCCGGCTCACCGCCTGCCAGGTGACGCTACCGTCCACCACGGTGCCGCCGATAGTGGTTGGCCACACTGGCTCACTGCCGCCGCTGACGTAGAGTGGTGATGCGCTCCAGGTGACTCGGGTGATGGCGACCGCCTCCCAGGTCACGCCGCCATCCACCACCCGCCTGCCGAGGATGTTCGGCCACGCCGGTTCGCTGGCGCCAGTGTGGCCGGGTGCGTCCTGCACCGCCCGGTAGACCAGCCCTGCGGGAAGTCCGTTTGCCGCTCCGCTCACCACCAGGTTGTCGCCGAACGTCGAATGGCTGTGGTCCGCCACGGACCAGAGGCCGATCGCCGCCCGCGCGTAGGCAGCACCTGCCGGCCTGGCCGAGGTCGCAGTGGACGTCGCCACGCCATCGGTCACCATCGAGCCCTGCGTGTACGAGACCATCACGTCTTCGGCGTCGTACCACCGGATCTCAACCCACCCGCGCGTTGCACCGGCAACGGCTGAACCCTGGTCGATCAGGGCGGTTGCGCTCAGGCTCGCGCCGTCGGCTACAACGAACCGTGCCTGATTGACCGCGGTTCCGTCGCTGATGCGGCCGGGCAACTCCAGACGGCCCGCCGTGATCTGCGCGCCCCCCTCCACGTCCCAACCAGTGTTCCCTCCGCTGAAGTCGCCGTTGATGGCTGCCGTCGCCGTCGGCGCTGGCAGGTTCACCGGCCGAATCAGGTCTCCCTTTGCCGCCTGTTTTGCGGCAGTCCATTGCGGAACGGGGGCGCCGGCCGTGCCGCTGCCAGCGTTGGCCAGGGGGTTCTCGATCGGGACGTCTTCGTTGACCGTCGCGCCGTCGGTGGCTGGCCACTGTGGCTCGGTGTCGCCAGATCGAGCGTTGGCGCCGCTCACACCGGTGACGGTGTACTGGAATCCGTTGTTGCTCGTCGGCACGACGACGTTGCCGACCGCGCGGGTCGCGTACGCCTCCCACGGCGAGTGTCCGCCGCCGGTGTCGACCAGCCGGTATGCAAGGCCGTTGGGCACCGTCGGGCTTACCAGCGCGCCAGGCAGGTAGGTGGTCCCGGCCGCCCACGGCTTCCCCTCTTCCAGCCAGTAGTGATACGTCGTGCCGTCCGAGAATTCGGCAACCACGTACAGGAACCCGAGGAACGGCAGCGAGTAGTGGATCTCCTTCAACGTGGCCGCGCCGTTGCTCGGGTGCTTCAGCACCACCACGGAGTAGCCCGGGCCCGCCGGCATCACCTGGTCGGCGTAGACAACGAAAGCCCCTTTGAAGGAGGTCAGCCCGATCGTTCCGGGAGGCAGATCGAGGTGGATCCGTGCCGCCTGGCGCATGCGGATGGTTCGGGCAGCGGTCACGTAGCCGTTGAGCAGGTCGAACAGCGCATCCTCCGACGCGCCGCCCTTGTCGCGCAGGCGGGTGATGCCGGCCTTCACGGCGGTCAGGTAGGTCGCGCGCATCAGTTGTCCCCCGGCCAGCCGCCAACAGGAATCGGGCGCCGTGCGGCCGGGATCTGCCGCGTGCCCGGAATGTAGCGCCGCGTTCCGTGCGATCCCGCGATCAGCTGCCGCACGTAGGCCTGCGCCTGCTGCATGTAGTTGCCGGCGTCGGGCTGCTTGTAGTGCGCCTTCGCATTCGCCAGCGCATGCAGGAACACCGCGCGGCTGTTGACCGTCAGCAGGTCGTTGTCACCGGTGAGCCACTTCAGGCCCAGGTGCCCCCTGATCTTGATGAGGTATGCGCGGTCAGGTGCCGGGAAGATCTCGATGCAGCCGGTGATCCGGTAGTAGGCCGGCTTGCTCAGGGAGTCGCTGGTGTAAAGCACGGGGTCGATGCCCTCGATCAGCGGGGTCCACTGCACGTCGTCCTGGATGCCCGCCCAGGTGATACGCCGGAAGTCCAGGTACTGGTCTAGGTCCAGCGGAACGTCGTACAGGTTGGCGCCAGGCACGCACTGGATGGTCCACCAGCGCTCCGTTCGCAGCTCCTTGTACTGCTGGTACAGCTGGTCCTGAGCATCGCGGATGAAGCTGTCGACCATGGCATCGAGGTCGAACGGCCGGCGTTGTGCCATCTCCTGCAGGCGGCTGTAGTAGACCTCCGCGTCCTTCTGGCCGTACTTGGCCTTCGCGTCGGCGATCGCCTGCATCTCCACGGCCACACCGTCGATCAGGGTCTTGTCGTCGCCATCCACCAGCGGCGCCTTGCCGTCGCCGTAGCGGTCCATGGCGTACCGCTGCAGCAGCGAGTCCTGCGCGGTGTTGATGATCTGGTCCACGTCCGCAGACTTGGCCACCGTGGTGATGTAGCCGCCCAGCTGGTCGTAGTAGGCCTTCGCATCCTGCTGACCGTGGTGTGCCTTGCCATTGGCCAGTGCCAGCAGGAACACGGCCCACGGGTCGAGCGTGGTCACGTCGGCATCGTCCTGGAACGGTCCCAGCGGCGTGCCGACGCTCAGCCGGTACTGGTGCTGCAGGGCGACCTGCGCTTCGGACAGGAAGTTGGTCAGCAGCTCCTTCACGCCGGGTGCCCAGGCGTCGGCGGTGGCCTGTGCAGAGAAGCCGAGCCGACGCAGCAGGTCCAGGCGCAGCGCTGCCATCGTACGGGGTGCGGGCGTGCCAACGTAGGTGAAGCCCAGCGCAGTCGACACCGTCTGCCGCAGCTGGGTGAACGTGCGCTGCACCTTCACCGGCTCGACCACGAAGCCCAGGCGGCGGATCACCTCCTGCCTGGCCTTCTTCAATGACCACTCCACGCCGAGCGATGCCAGGTTCACCTGCCCGGTGTCGTAGTTGATCGGCGCGTCATATCCCAGCGGGCTGTCATAGACGTTGCCGCCGTTGACCATGATCGGTGCGTTGTTGCCGCCCATATCGTTCTCCAGAAAGAAAAACGGCCGACCGAGTCGCCCCGGCCGGCCGCCAGCCCGCCGCCAGCGGACTTAAACGGTTTCGCTGCCCTGGTCGCCCAGTGCCGTGGCAATGGCATCCAGCACACCCTTGCGCGGCTTCTCGCGGGCGTTCTCGATCGCCGCCAGCTCGTGCAGGTCCTCGTCGGTCAGGTTGTCCAGTTCCGCCTCGATCTCCGCGACGGTCTTGCCGGCGAGGGCTTCCAGCTCGGTCGGCTGGTCTTCTTCTTCCTCGTCGTCCTGGTCGACCTGCTCAGCTTCATCCTTGGCCGAGCTGATGCTGGTCTGCACGGCCTTGGCAAAGTCGCGCTCGTTGCGGTAGGCGAACTTCAGTGCCTCGGCACCCTCGGCAGTGCGGCCGTACTTGTTCTGCAGGCCGGCGAAGACCTCCGAGACGTCGAAGTCCTTGACCTCGATGGCCTCGCGCTTGGACTCGCTGATGGACTCCGGCGGATACAGCTCTTCCACGATCGGCAGCTCGTAGTCGAAGATCTGCACCGGCAGCTTCGTGGTTGCGTCGCGGTCGATGACCAGCGTCAGCAACAGCAGGGAGACGGTCTTGGCCATTACTGCACGCCCTCCAGGGTGATCGGCGCCGTCGCGGCGGTGCCAGTGCGGATGAAGTCCGGCAGGTCGGCGATCTCGACCACTGGCGCGAGGTTGGCGGATGCGCTCAGCACGGTGAACCAGCCCGAGCTGCCTGCGGCAGGGGTGCTGCCGTCGGCCGGAGCCTCATGGCCCTGCAGCAGCACGCCACTGGTCACGGCGGTGTTGCCGCCCAGGTTGGCCAAGCCTTCGCGGCCCCAGCCGCCCAGCAGCGGGGTCTTGTTGAGCTTGACGATGGTGCCCCCGGTCGGGAGCGTCTTCACGTTCGGCATTTCGTTCTCCTGCCGGCGAGGTGTGCCCCCCGCCGGCGTTGCGTGGGGTCAGGCGATCGAGAAGACCGCGTTGCTGTTGCCCTTCTTCAGCGTCAGGCCGTAGTGCGCCGTCATGCCGAAGTAGTGGGTGTGGCGGTCGTACACGCGCGGCGGCGTGCGGCGGACCATCCAACGGCCCTTCACCGGGCGCAGCTTCAGCGACTTGCTGTTGAGGAAGTAGCCGCGCTTCTTCCACGGCACCGCGATGGTGCCAAGCAGGTCGTCCAGGGCGTCGAAGGTCGGATCCCACACCACCGGCACGCCCTTGAAGGCCAGTGCCTTGGTGGACGGGTCAAGGGTGACGCCACCGGTAGCCGAGGTGCCCATGGTGATCTGGCGGCTCATGACCTTCAGCGCATCGGCCTGGATGGCGTCGTACATATCCGAGCCGACCGGAATGAAGTCAGGCGCGCCCAACTTTCCGTATGCGATGGCCTTACGCCACAGGGTTTCCATGTGGGAGATCAGGTTGCCGGCGGTGGCGGTGCTGATGCCGATGTCGGCCCAGTTGCGCCAGTACGGGGTCGCCGCGCGATCGATACCGCCGACGGTACCCACGGTCGGGGTGGTGCTGACCAGCGCGTCCAGACCCGGAACCGCCTTCGGGTTGGTTGCGCCGTCCAGGTGCACCTCGATGTCCCAGTTCTCCTGGAAACCGTCCTTCAGGGTGGTCCAGTTCTCGTCCAGGATGTTGACGATCTGGATCCTCTCGGCCTCGGTCATCACCGCATTGCGGTCATCGGTGAGGATGATGCCGTTGTTGGCCAGCTCGGTTTCGTTGAGGGTGAAGCCGTCGAAGGCCTCGTACGCCTGGAACGGGGCCAGACGCACGGTCTTCTTGCGGTTGTAGGTGACCTGGTCGTCACCGGTGTAGTTCTGGTAGTTCGAGTCGTTGGTGTAGCGGACCTTCTCGTTGTAGACACCGTTGCCGAAGATCGAATCGACCTTGTTCTGGATCAGCCAGTTGGCCAGCGGTCGCTGGGTGGTGAACTGATCGATCGGGTCCTCTTTCGAGTAGGACTGCAGCTGGGTATTGGCACCAGACAGCAGTTGTGCGGCGGTAAGTGGCATAGGAATGGCCTCGGAAGGAAAGATGGCCAGCCCGCAGGGGCTGAGGGTCTTTCCGCGTTCCGAGGGCGCGAGGCTCGTTACAGCGCTACCGGCGGCGAACCCGGCTTACGTCACACGCGGGGCGGCTGGTGTGCCGCTCGCTGGTCAAGATGCCAGTGCTGGTGGGCGCGTCAATGGCCGCTGGGGATACACTCAGCGGGCCGGGGCAAGCCGGCTAACTCAAACAGGGGCAATGGAATGAGCTTTCCCGTAACTGCATTTTTCGTGGCCGAAGCATCGGAAGTGCCGCCAGGCCGCTTTTACATCAACAGGGGGCAGTGGTTCATGTCCGTTGACGCCAACCACGGTCAGGGCGGCAGTCTTTCCGCAATCTGTCTGACCGGCGAGCACACCGGCGTTTTCTTCCCCCGGGACAACGGGACCGTCACCTATGTGGGTGGCGACTACCAGGTGGAGATCCGTGTGGCTGGCATCGAGGCAACCGTGGACCGGATGCAGGGCAACTGGAACGCCTCGATCATCATCGGGGATTCTTTCGCGATCTACGCCCAGCATGGCAATGGCGACGCCGTGTTCGGTCTCGATGGATCCTGGAGCAAAGGCCAGGGTCTTTCAGGATGCCGCAGGCGATTCACTGAATGGTCGGCTTGGCTTGTCCGGCCGGATGGCCGCCAGATCGGGAATGAGCCACTTTTCAACGTGGTGTCAATTCCGAAGGTCGATTAAAGAGCAAGGGGCCGAAAGGCCCCTTCTCCGTTACTGCCCGCGCGCCCGGGCCGCCTGCACCCCAATGTCGAACGCGTTCTCGGGGGTGATCTTCGGCGCCACCGGTGCCGCAGAATTCGCCCTGACCGGGTTGGGAGCGCTGCGGGCGACAGGTGTAGCCGGTGCTGCGGGAGCAGCGACGGCCGTGGCCGGCAGGGCCAGGTAGGCGCGGTGAATCTCGGCCGGCCACTGCGCCGGAGGCAATGTGCGCTGGATGATGTCAATCGTCGGCGCCAGCAGCGCCAGCTTCTGGTCAAACTGGGCATCGCCCGCGCGGAGCTGCGCGCCCAGCTGCTGCACGGACGCCAGACCCTGCTGGTACTGCAGGTCCTGCTGCTGGCGCTCCTGCTGCGCCTGCGTATGACTCTGCTGCAGCTGGCCGGCCTGCCGATGCTGGGCCAGTTCCAGAGCGACGTCGCGGCTGATGTCGCCGGAGCTGACGCGGCCGGCCAGGTCCGGGTGGGCGCTGAGGGGATCGAAGCCAGGCGCCTCACGGCCCAGCTGCTGGCCCAGCCACTGCAGTTCGCCCTGCATGCGCTCGTACGCCTCGGCCATGCGCTTCGGGTCGCCGGAATTGATGTCGGACAGGTAGCGCAGCGCACCGCCGAACTGCTCCGGCGTGCAGCCCGTGCTCTCCACGGTCTGCTCCCACTGGCTGACCCTCTCCCGGGCATCCCGGGCCTGGGTGTGCAGCTCCTGGAAGCGCTCAGCCGCACGCTCTTTCAGGCCCAACTGCTTGACCTCGTCCTCCACAGTCGGCTGCTGCGGCTGTGCAGGCTGTGCCGGCGGCTGCTCATTTGCTGGCGGTGCGCTCGGGTCTGCTGCCGGCGTTGCCGGTGCGCCGTCCTGCGGCGGCTGGCCGTCCGCTGCAGCCGGGACATCGCCGGGCAGTGCGTCCTCGCGGGCCTCCTGCTCGCGTGCGGCTTCAACGCCGGCGGAGAAGGCATCCAGCTCAGCAGCAGCGGGCTGCGACGTGTCGCCACCGTCGGCAACCGGCGGTGCGCCAGTGTCGGCCGGCTGGACGTCGGTCGGGGTGGTATCCGGGGTGGCCGGGGTGTTCTGGTCTTCGGTAGGCATGGTGAAACCTCAGTTGGCGGCGGATTGGGGTGGTGCTGGCGATCAGCGCGGCATGCTGGCGATTGCGCGCCAGATGGCCAGGGTCAGCGGGTGGCGTCGCATGGTTGCTCCTGCGGTCAGAGGGGCGGGGCGACAACGCCGCCCACGGGTGCTGCGGTGGGTACCGACACTTCGGCCGGCGGGAGGGCTTGCATCGGGTCGGCACCTGTTGGGCCGGGCAGCATGGGCGCGGCGCCAGGCATGCCCATGGCGGGCAGCTCCGGCGCCTGCGGGATGAAGGCGTAGGCGTCGATGGACGGATCGCCCAACCGCTCTACCGACTCAACGAGCATCTGCTCCAGCCGGTCCGCGATCTCGAACGGAGAAGCGCCACGCAGCTGGCCAATGGTCATCGCTGCCTGCTGCATCTGGGGAAGGATGGTCGCCCACTGCTGCCGACGCAGGTTGGACGCCGGGCGGCCCGAGCTGCCGGCACGGATGTCGACGTTCAACAGAGCAGTGACCAGTTCGGGTAGATCTGGGTTGATCCACAACGCCTCGGGCCCGGCGATGTCGCTGACCTCTTCCGGAGACAGACCGGCGGGCGACATGGCTTCCTCGGCTGTGTACTGCGCGATCTCGCCCAGCACCTCGTCCAGGCTGTCGCGGCTGTAGCCCAGGCGGGACTCTGTGCCCTGCTGCTGGATGTCGGCCTCGGTGGCCGTCTTGGCGGTCTGGATGCTGGAGGACAGCGCCTCCTGAATGCCCCAGATCAGTTCCAGCTCGGCGCGGATAGGCGCGGTGTCATACAGCGCAGCATCGATCTGGTTGTACTGGATGGGGAACAGCACGCTGGTGGTGGGCAAGCCCTTCAGGTCCAGGCCGACCATCTCTCCGATGCCTGCGCCCTCCAGCTTCGCCGCATCGTCCGGCTCTACAGCGCCACGGTCGAAGCCCAGCTTCGGGATCGCGCGGCGGCGATGCTCGCGGTAGTTCGTGCGGGTGCGGTTGTACTCGTCCAGCAAGGAGCGCGAGCGGTCCACCAGCGACTGCGGGTGCCGCTCCCCATCCACCCACAGCGGCGCCCACTGGAAGAACGGGTAGAAGCGCGTGCTGCGCTGGTCGGGGGTGTACGGCTGACGCAGGTTGCGGCGCAGGCCGGGCGTGATGGTGTGCACCAGATTTGTGGTCAGGTCCCACACCTCCCAAATGCACAGGAACCGCGGGCCGGCGTCGCTGCCCTGCCCTGCCGCCGTTGCGCTGCGGAACACCTCGGCGTCGCTCTCGCTCACCACACCATCGGCGGGGGCGAAGCCGCCTTCCCGCACGCGGCTCTCCGGCTGCACGTGGTAGTAGGCCTCGGCCTTTCCCAGGTCTTCACGAAGATCCGGGAACGTGGCCTGCGTCTTGTCGTACGGCATGAAGGTGCGGTGGGCGATCCACGGCGAGATGGCGTAGTCCTTCAGGGTGGCCACGTCCATGGAGACCTGGATGTCTTCGCCGCGCACGAAGTCGAAGACCAGGCCGTTGTAGATGATGTTCTCGACCTGCGCTTCCAGCGTCTGCATCTGCTGCTCGTACTGAGCCTTCAGCAGGTCGGGGTTGGCGGCGTTGCCCTCGGCCAGTTCGGTCTCGATCGAAGCCAGGGCTTCCAGCTTGGCCCGCAGATCGGCGATCCGCTGGTCGGTGGTGGGGTCGCGCTCGGTCTCGCGATGCCATGCAGCTTTGATCCAGCCGATGCCGATGCTCAGGCCCGAACGCACCATGGCGTCGGCGGCGTGCTTCAGGCGTCCGCGCTTCCACAGCGAGGCGATGACGATCTCCAGCGTGCGGCCCACCTGCTTGGCCAGCTTCACCCGGCTGGAGCCGACCGATTCAGCAGGCTGCACGGCGGGCTCAGGGTCGCGGGCGTACAGGAACGAGGTCAGCAGGTTCACGTAGGTGCCGGCGATCGGCACGCTCACGTCGTACACGGCATCCACCATGTTCCGGCAGTAGCGGCGGTCCAGCGCGTAGCCCTTACGGGCGTGCTTGTCGAAGTCGCGAGACTCTTTGATGCGCTTGTGCCAGTTGGCGACGTCCGCCTCTTCCTGGGCCAGCGCCCGAGCCTGGGCCTCGCGCTCTGCGTCGGCTGCCTGCTCGGCCGCCAGTGCGTCGTTGAAGCTGTCGGCGGTGGGCGTGGTCACAGGGCGGATCTCCTACGTTCGGCGAGTGAGGGCTGGTCGGACTGCTCCAACCACTGCCGGCTATGGGGCACCAGCACCCGAGGCCGTTCAATGGATGGCCGGTCGCGCGCGCTTACTGCGGCGGGGAATTTGCTGTGGATGAAGTAGCCCAGGGCGTCCGGCGGATGGTCGAAACCAGTCGTCTTGTCGGGCAGCCCGTTGGCGTCGTACGGCTGCTTCTCCAGCGCCTCGGTCAGCTTCGGGCAGTTGCGCACGTTTACCAGGAACCGGCGGCGGCGCTTGGCGTTGAGGATCATGGCGTTGACGCTCACGACCCGCGACCGGATGCGCGGGTTGGCCGCCGGCACCACGATGGACATGGAGCGTTCGGCGCGGATCAGGCCCAGGTCGGACGTGCTGGCGTTGTTGGTGTGCTGGCTGTCGCCGCTGGCGTCCGGGTAGATCGTCATGCGGTGGCCGCCGAACTGGTCCCGCAGCGCCTGGATCATCGCTGGGGTGTCGCGGATGCCGGTCAGCTCGGCCAGCGCCATCGGCTCGCCGTCGCGAATCACGCAGACGATGGCCGTCATGTTGAGGACGTTGAAGTCCATGCCGATGTGCAGCGCCTCGCCTTCCTCGATCTCCGCCGTGGTGTTGTTGGCGATGCGGGAGAAGGCCGGGTAGACCGACCCCGTGGTCAGGTTGACGAACATCCCTTCGATGTACGCCTGCACCAGCTGCGGCGGGTAGCTCTCGAACAGGGACTGGATGTAGTCGTCCGGCAGGTTGGCCTCGTTGTCGTAGGTGCTGGCGTGCACCAGGCCGTACAGCGCCTGCAGCGCGGGGTTCTCGCTGGGCAGCTGGTGGAACTGCTCGTAGACGAAGTTGAACCCCTCGGGGGTGGTTGTGACATCGATGCCGTTCTGTAGGCCGTCGGCCTTCACGCGCAGGCGGGCGATGATCTTGCGCCAGGCGTCCTGGGCCTTCCGCTTCTTCAGCGTGTCGATCTCATCCACCAGGGCCTTGCCGACCTTGAAGCCGACGATGCTGGCCGGGTTGTCCATCGACCGGCAGATGATCGTGCCGCGGTACTGGCGGCCTGCGTACAGGTGGGCCTCCTTGTTCGACTCGGTGATGCGCGCGCGCAGGCCCCAGTCGAAGGCCACTTCCTCGATGGTGGGATAGAAGATGTCGCGGATCTGCGGATAGCTGGGGGCGAAGTAGCCAGCCGGCACGCGCGGATGCGTCCACACATGGCTGCACAGCGAGCCACACCCCACCCAGGTCTTGCCCGAGCCGAACCCACCCACGAAGGCGCGGAACTTGTGCGGCAGCTGCAGGAACGCGGCCTGCGGTTCGTTAAGGGTTGGCATTCCGCCGACGCCCGCTGACCACGTTCACCGTAACGGCGACTGGTGCCGGTGCCTCGCCGTCGTCCTCGCCCTCCGGCTTGTCGCGCCAGCTGCCCGGCTTCCGGTTCTTCAGCCAGAAGATGGCCGCGGTCGTGTCCGGCGGGTACTGCTTGTCGGTGGAAGTGACTACGACCTCGCCCTCCACCACCCGGACGTCGTCCTCTCGGCAGCGGTAGCCGGTTGCCCGCTCGAACAGGGCGCGCTCCACCCGCAGGTCGGCCTCGGCCTTACTCAGCTTTAGGGCTTCCGAAAACTCGGGATGCTTGATCTTCCACAGGTTGACCGTGGACAGGGCCACCCCGAAGAACTCCGCCACTTCCGGGTCGGTGCAGCCCCTGCGGCCCAGCAGTGCTGCCTGGCGCGTGAACTCAGCGCGGTACTTTGTGGGCCTACCCCCCTTCGAAGGGGCTTGGGACGTCTTCTTGCCCGGCTTGGCCGTGGTGGCTTCCGGTTTCTTGCGGGCCATCAGATCGCCCCCTGCGGATGCAACCGGAACCAATCCGCCCATACCTTGTGGGGCTCCGGCAAGGAAGCGCCCTGCAAAACGATCGCGTAGATGGTGTTGCCAGAGCAATCCACGAAGCGGTGTCGCTGATACAGGACGGCCCTGCCGCCCCACAGGGGGCCTTTGAAGATCTCAGCACCACCAGCCAGCGTTACCACCTCGCCATCGAGGGGGCCGCCGTAGGCCATGACGCGGATGTGCCGATTCCCGGGGGCATGAACGTCACCATGGAGAGGCAAGTCCCCATGGCCGCCGCAACGCGGCTCTCCCCGTGTCGGCTGCACGCTGTTGTCGACACCTGCGTGCTGGTCGTCCCGGTACGCGCCCCGGGTGGCTACCTGACTGTTCCGCCACCAGGGCGACGGGCTGCGGTCGACAGCCGGAACCGTTCCGTCGGGACGGACGATGCTGGCGTGTAGCAGTTCCATGGTGGATGGCGTCTGGCGGTCGCTCATGCTGCTGTTATCCCAGCCTGAGCGCTCCGATCAATGGCGATTAGGCGGCGAACACCAGTTCCAGCTGCTGCGGCCATTGGACCGGCTCCGGCTGCTCCCAGCCGTAATGCTCCCGCAGGTCATCGGCGATCTGCTCCGGGCTGGGAAAACTGACCCTCTTCCCGTCGGCGGTGTCGGCGCCGTAGAGCCCGAGCAGCCAGTCGGTATGCTCCCGCAGCATGCCCTCGCCCGCTGCCGATCCAATGCGCAGGGCGAAGATGCAGCAGCCAGGATCACCGAAGACGTAACTGCCCTCGCCCTGGGCGTTGCGGATGTCGCGCACACGGGAAAGCACCTTCCTGGCCACCACCAGCACGTCCGCCTCGCTGGCCACGGCAAGGCCGACCGCTGACCGGCGGAACTGCCGGTGCGGTGCCGCCTGCCTGGTCGTCTGGTTGTCGGTCTTCTTGGGCATGGTCGTTCCCCCAATGGGGTTCGTCGGAATCAGGCTGCGGCCTCGTCGGTGATGTGCGAGGCCAGGTGTGTGTTCTCGAACCACAGAGCGATCAGCAGCGCGTCGGCGCGGCCGCTGTCCTTCTTCCTGCTCAGGGAACGGCCTGCACTCGGGAAGCGGGCCAGGGCGAGGACTCGGGCCGCGTCCTTCGCAGTTCCCAGCAGGTGGAAGTGACGCTTCCACGTTGCCGGTGCCACCAGGTCCAGTGGAATTCCGAGCACCCGAATCGTTGCCTTCAGCTGGCCATAGCCCTCAGCGAGGCTGTGCCTGGCCTTGCCGCCCTCGGTCGGCGTGCCGCTCTTGTCCCGCATGGGCCGTGCGTGGATCCGCTCCATGGCCGCCGATACGTGGGCGCCCGGGTGTGCGGCGCGCTGCTCGCGGATGAAGATCGCCACAGCGCGGGCGTCCACCTCGCTGCCCTGCCCCACGTCCATGGTGGGCATGTCCAGCACCGGGCCTGGCTCGCCGTCGATGAGGGTAAAGATCGAGCCGGTCAGGCCGGGATCGATGCCGAAGGTCAGGCTGCGCTCCATGGCCGCACCCTCCCCCAGTACTGGTCGAGTGCGGTGTTCTGCAGATCCAGCAGGTAATCGTCGTCGCCGATCTCTTGGCGGAAGCGGCGCGGCTGCTTGGCGTAGGACGGTCCGAACAGGCGCTCGCAGGTGTCCGCATCCATCCCGCCGAAGGGCTCGCCGCGGTGCGACCACGGATTCAGGCCGATGGTGAAGTCGTGGCCTCGCCGCTTCTGGCCGTGCTTGCCGCCAACGGTCAGGTGGTGCACCTCGCATGGGATGTAGCCCATGCCGAGCGCGTTGGCGACCACGCAGCCGATGTCCTTGATGGCGTCCATGCGCTGCTGCTGGGCGATCGTAGGGCTGCTGGTTGAGCGTCCGCGCTTCATCGACGGTACTCCCAGCGCTTCCTGGGTTTGAACATGCGCAGTAGGTCTTGCTCGGTCGCTCGCTTTCCATGGAAGAAAACCTCTCTACCTGCACGCATGTCAGCGAAGGCCTGAAGAGCGATCGTCCACCACCAAATGGGTCGAACAACGGTTACCCATCGGCCAGTTGTTCCAGCCGCGGCGGTTGCCGCGCGGTCCGCCGCCACAACGGAGTAGACGCGCTTCATTGCTTCGCCAGCCGATCCGCGACAGTGGCGATTCATGCGGTCTAGGCGCTGCTGAGCTGTAGTTATGCGCTTTTCTCTGGTCATGCCGCATACCTCTGCAGTCGCTTCGGGGCCTGGTCGCTCAGGCGCACGTTGTTCTCCACGGCCCATGCCTGCGCGAAGGTGATCAGCTCGGCCATCTGCCCCACGGTCATGCGCCGAGTCTGGATGGACAGGTTCACGATGCTGGCGCCGTCGAGGGATGGGACCACGTCGCCCTGCTGCCGGTTAGACTCGCGCGCCCAGGCGTCGACCAGCAGGCGCTTCCAGCCCTCGGCGTCGATATAGCGGCCTGCCCACTTCAGCTGGGTGGCCAGCTCGCCGCAGATGGCATGGAACATGGCGTTCTGCTCCTTCGACCGCGCCGGCTTGTACTCGGTCACGGTGATCAGCACGTCCTGCCCCAGCTCCAGGAACTGGCAGGCAAAGTGCCATGCAGCTGCCATGCGGGCGCGGGCGTCGCCGGCGCGGAGAATGAAGGTTCCGAGCATCGTTCAGTCCTCCTGTTGGCGGGCAGCGGCAACGCCGGCAAAGCCGCGCTTCTGCCTTGGGCCGGTGCCAGCGGCAGGTGCGCTGGCGCTTGTCTGCTTCGGTTCCCACCACTCGGGCAGGGTCGAGAATCGGAACAGCCCGGGGGCGTATGCCGCGCGGGCCATGCCGGGGGCGCCATCGCGCTGGATGGCAACGATCAGCTCGGCCGTCCCTTCCCAGCGGCTGTCCTTGTGGTAGATCTCGTCGCGATAGATGAAGATCACCGCGTCCGCGTCCTGCTCGATCGATCCCGAGTCGCGAAGGTCTGCCACGATCGGGCGCTTGTCACCGTTGCGCTTCTCCACGTCGCGGTTGAGCTGGCTCAACAGCAGCACCCGGATGTTCAGTTCACTGGCCAGCAGCTTCAGGGCTCGGGTGATATCGCCGATGCCAGATGCCCGGTTGTCACCATCGACGTGCATCAGCTGCAGGTAATCGACCACCACCAGCGCCAGGTCCGGGTCTCGCGCCTTCATGCGGCGGACCTGTGCGCACACATGCTGAACCTTGGCGATGCGCGGCCGGCTGATGCGCAGCGGTGCGTCCCCGATCTTCTTGGTCCAGTGGGTGACGTTCTGCCAGTCGATCTCGTCCAGGTTGCCGGCGCGCAGCTTGCTGCCGGTGATGCCCGCCTTGTTGGCCAGCATCCGCTTGCCCAGCTCTTCCGGGGTCATTTCGAAGCTGAAGAACGCCACCGGCAGGCGCGCGATCAGCGCCACCTGTTCGGCGATGTTCTGCGCCAGCGTGGTCTTGCCCATCTTCGGCCGCGCGGCCAGCACGTACAGGCGGCCGGGTTGCATGCCGTCGAGCAGATCATCCAGGTCTGCGATGCCGGTCGACAGGCCGGTGATGCCGCCACCGGTGTTCGCAGCGGACGAAAGCTGGTCGTACACCCTGGCCATGACCGGTGCCACTGGCTCGAGGTCGCAGGGCTCGCTGTCCAGCAGGCCACCGATGCGGGTCTGCGCGGAGCCGATCAGGTCCAGCGCGCTGCGGCCCTCGGGGCTGTAGGCGGCGTCGATCAGCTCCTGCCCAGCATCGATCAGGGCGCGGCGCTTGGCCGTCTCCGCCACGATCTCGGCATAGCCGCGGATGTTGGCCGCTGACGGGGTGTTGTGCGCCAGCTCGATGATGTAGGCGCCGTCGCCAACCATTTCCAGCTTGCCGCGCGATTCGAACCACTCGCCGATTGTGACGGCGTCGGCTTCTCGGCCCTTCTTCAGCACGTCCTCGATGGCCTGCCAGATCAGCTGGTGGTCGCGGCGGTAGAACTGCTGCGCGGTCAGCACGTCCTGCACGTCCATCCAGGCCTGCGGCCGCAGCATCAGGCCTCCCAGCACCGCCTGCTCGGCCTCGATGGCCTGCGGCAGCGTGCGCAGCCCTTCCTCGCGGTAGTAGTCCAACAGCGCGTTCATTGGACCACCTCGGACAGCGCACGGTCGGCCAGCTTGGCGATCACCGTTTCACGCAGCAGGTACTCGAAGTCCGGCTTCCAGTTCTCGTGCCCAGGCCCACCCTGCTGCCGACCAGCGTGGAAGTCATCATCGGCCGCGGTCTCGAAGTACAGGGTCCAGAACTGCGGGGTGACCTTCTCGCTGCCGAACAGCCGCAGGCACAGCTGGCGCACCGTCGGCAGGGCCTTCTCCACGGCCTTGATCCTTGGCTTGTTCAGCACCGTGCAGGCCGCGAGCAGCCCGTGGGGCTTGGCCATCGTCGTGTTGTACGCAGCCTGGGCGTCCTCGGCGATCTGGCGGATGCGCTCGGCCTTGGTCAGTCTCGCAGGTGCTGCCGTCGGGTCGCTCGTCAGCGTCAGCGACGAGGACGAATCCGAGCGAAGCGAGGATGTCTTTTCCTGCTCCTGTTCCTGCTCCTGTTCCTGCTCTTGGCTTGAAAGGGGTTCGGAAGGGGCTCCAAGAGAACGACGATTCTTCAGGTGGAAATCGGCCTCGTAGCGGTCGAAGAAGCGGCCCAGGAACGGGTTCACCGGCAGCCCGTCGTACTCACGCTGGATGCCCACGCAACGGTTGTCCGAAAGCTTCAAACCCTTGCCAATCTGGAAGGAGGCCATCTCCTTCACCCATACGAATTCCGTCACCTCGTCGTAGAGACAGAACCCCTCTTCGATGCAGACGCGAAGCCCTTCGGAGGCCCTTTCAACCCCCAATCCAGTCTCATGCGCCATGTACAGCACTGGCTGGTAGTACAGCCCCAGCATGTTCGATGTCGGCGAGGACATCAGGTACAGGGCGACAACCACCCCTTCCGCACCCCTCCGGCGAATTGCCTTGCCGGTGTCACCGGTCCAGAACGTGGGTACCAGCTTGGCGTAGTCACGCATGGCCAGCCCCCTTCAGCAGCATGAGGCAACCCGTCACGTACCACAGCTGGCGGACGATGATCATGGCCTTGGCCGTGGCGTCCATCAGGAGGCCCTCAGCATCCCGGCCAGGCGCGACACTTCTGAGCGCCAGCACGGGGGTTCCATGGCAGCCTGCAGGTCGAAGAACTGGCGCAGCAGGTTGGACTCGGTCGCCGCGCACAGCGGACCGACCAGCCGGCGCGGGATCGGACGCGCGCCGCGGCGCATGCGCGACACGTAGCTCTCAGACTTGCCGATGGCTGCCGCCACGTTGGCCAGCTTGTGGTCGCCAGCCTTCATCGCAATGGCCAGCGCCTGGTCCGGCGACTCGATCTGCCGCACGACCTGCAGGGGTGCGTCCTTCGGCTTCCTGGTCACGCAGATACCCAGGTGAAGTCGTCCAGTTGGATCCGTCAGGTTGTCAGTGATTTCCATGATTTGCCTTTTCTTGCCAGGGGGTTGGGGGCGGAAATGGAGGCCCACCACAACGGAAGGCCCCGATGCCCGGTTCACTACGGAAGCCCCGCGGAAACGTCATCCATCTGGATTTCAAGGAGTCCGCGGGGCGCTGGTACGCCCTCGTGAGGGCGAATGGGGGAAGGACCCGCGTGCGGCCGCTGAAGCAGCGGAAGCGCGGGAAGGGAACGGCCGGTGCGGTGGGCGTGGTTGTGCCCTTCCCCACAAGGCTGCTGTGAGGTGGCCATGTCAGGCCGCCGAGTCGGCGGACGCGGATCGAGCGGCGGACTTCTTGCCGCGCGTCGAGTCCTTCTTGGGGACAGGCGCGAAGAGGTCAGGCCGCTTCTGCGCAGCTTTCCAACACCAGGCGTCCGGGATGGGCTTGCCTTCGTCGCGGCCAGTCATCGACTGGCGGGGAAGCCCCAAGAAACGGGCGAACTCGGCGTTGGTCTCGATGCCGAGGGCGGATTTTGCTTCGGTGAGGGTCGGGTTCATTCGGAGAGTAAATCATTGGTTACCTCGGCCAGTCAACCATGATTTCCCCGTTTCAGTCAATCATTCGTTACATGAGCATCGGCGCGCGACTTGAAGAGCTGCGGAAGACCGCCCAGCTGACCCAACAGCAGATGGCTGACATCGTCGGCACGTCAAAGCAGTACGTTGGCCGGTTGGAGAAGGGGTTGAACCAGACTCCGAATGGCGTGTTCCTGACTGAGTGGGCTCGGTACTTCGGCGTGAGTGCCCGTTGGCTGTCTTCAGGAGACGGGCCACGCAACGCGACTGGGGCTACCCCGTCTCAACCTGAGCGACCGGATTTCAGCAAGCTTGCCGCGTCGGTTCTGCTGCTTCGCCACTACTTGGATTTCACCGGGGACCCGCCGGAATGGATCAGTGACGAAGTTCTGCTTGAAACGGCGTTTGAGGTGGTCGAAGAGTTCGGCGCGGAAGTGCGGCAGGACAACGTTTTCGACCTGACGAAGGTTCTGGCAAAGCGGATAAGGGGGGCACAGGATGCAGAAGGACAAATTCGAGGAACTCGCGCAGCGGCTGGCGGCTAGGACGGCCGTACTTAGAGGCGATGCACTGCCACGCCCTACCCTTCGTGCTGTGGACGTGCCGCCGACTCGCCAGATGGACGGCTTCCGGATGGATGTGGTTCTCCGAGAATCGCATTGCCGGATGATCCGGCACTTCCGTAGGCGCTGGGGACAGCCGATGCAGTTGATTATCGACCAAGCCTGCTTTGGCGTAATGGGCATTGAGCAACTGCCCGACGATGACTTGATCCAACTCCATAAGGACCTGGAGCGTGCAGAGGACTGCATGCGAGACGGTGTGACGTTCGAAGACGCGGGTCTGTTGCGGTCTCGGTACGGGTGAAATATGAGTATTTCTGCCCTGCTTCTGGCGCTTGCGATGACGTCCGAACCGTCGCATCAGCAGGTTGCTGAAGCCGTTTCCGAAGCGAAAGAAGCAGCCGGCCGATACGCCGACTGCGCGGGATTTTGGGATTACATGGCCAGTACCGAAGCCGCAGCCGGCCGCCCTTCCGCTGCAGAGCAACTTCGCAACATCGGCAACGGAGCGCAGACCGCTGCGCTATGGCTCCATGCCCAAGCCCACATCTTGGAAGGTGGTAGCCCTGTCAGATACGGGACCTGGCTGCCCATCATTACGCCTCGGCGAGAGGCTGCAGCGCTGCGCGCATCGGCCCTCGCTGAGCGGGCCGATGCCGACTGGATGCGCAATGAAGGGGAGCGCTGTCAGGCACTGCTCCAAGGCCAGCAACAGGCGATAGACGCCATCCGCTCGGATGCGGTCCAAAGGTCAATCGACGCCCAAAACTGAACAGACACGCGGCCCGTTCAGTAAATTCCTGCCCGTGAAGTAACTTTTTGTTGACTGTCATCGGTAACCGATGATTTACTGTCTCGGTCGGCCCACCTGGGCCATCCAAGACGGGGTCCACCATGGCAGAAGCAACCCTCTACCTGATCGCCTGGGCAGCGCTGGTCGCCAGCGCGGTGCTGCGGTATCGCCGCCAGCGTGGGGAGGCCTGAGCCATGGCCTTCGAGAACCTGCCCCGCAGCACGACCAGGATCGGCTATGCCTCGGTCCGCGGCCACAAACGGTCGTGTGAACTTACCCGGGACGAGCGAAGCCTGCCCCAGCACCCGGCCAACGGGTTCATCGCCTGCCCGGACTGCGCTGGTATGGGTGAACACGCCCTCAGCGACAGCCGTATCGGCGACCCGCAGAGCGAGTACGCCATGGTCTGCGACCGCTGCAACGGCGAGGGTGAGATTGCCGACGGCCTGATCGACCCGCTGCTGCTGGTGGCGAAGTACCGCAAGGGCCGCGCTGGCTGGGCCATGAACGAGCGCCGGGAAGCGGATCGCCGGCACTACTACAGCCTGTACCGGATGCGCGCCATGCGGCCCTGCAGTGGTCTGGCTGCGGCCGGAATGCTGGCCAGGGCGCAGATCTGCGCCAACGCAGCCGATCGCGCTCTGCAGGCCCTGCAGCAGGTGGCGGCATGAGCGCCATCAAGGTCCAGCGCACCGTCTACTACTCACCCCGGAAGCGGCGGCACTACTTCACCGCGAAGGCCGCAGCGCGTGCCGAAGCAGCAGCACGCATCTGCCGCTTCTTTCCGACCGAGAAGGGAGAAACCCAGTACAGCGAAGACGGTCGCCCAATCTTCAATGAACCCGGCTGGCACTTCACCGAAGAGCCACGATTGGTTGCGGTGCGCGATAGGTTGACCGCTCGGTACTTGCGGGAGCTGCGCGCATGACCGCCGCCGACCGCGAGGCGCACTACAAGGCGGTGCTGCTGACCGTGAGCTACGGCGTGGCCTTCTGCATGGGCGTCGCGTTCGCCGTCGTGGTGCAGGCGGTGCTGTCGTGAGCCGCCGCCTCCGCATCGCCTGGACTGCCGTCGCGCTGCTCGCCGCCGTCGTCGTGCCGCTGCGCATCGCCGAGATCCACCAAGCCCACAACGACCGTGATCCTGCGAAAGCCCGCTGGGCCAGCACCAGCAGCGTGCGCGGCTGACCATCCCCGCCGGCGTGGCCGGCTCCTACGAGAGGCACCACCGATGTTCCAACTCGAAACCCACGACGCCGTGTTCTCGAACCTCAACCTCAGGAAGGAGAAGCACGGTGAGGACAAGGTTCCAGCTGCCGACATGAAGTTCGCGGTCCAGGCACAGAACACCATCCTGGACACCATCGACCCCGCCATCCGCCCTGCCTTCTTCCGCAAGGCGAAGCGCGGCGAACAGCAGTCCCTGCCCATCGACGACAACGATCTTGTTGCATTGAATCTTCCCATCCTTGGCAAGCAGAAGATCGAGTTGAAGATCGCCGGCTACGAGCTGCGAATCGACTCGCTGATGGGCCACATCGAACCCCTGTTCTTCGCCGACTGCAAGCTCAAGGAATTGACCTGGGAAGCAATCGAGGGCGGCAGCGTGAGCATCCTGCTGACGGTGCAGTCCACCCTCGAGGACGAAGACGCCGCTCCACTCCTGGCCGCGTGGAGTCGCGGCGAAGTGAGCGTGACGCTGGTGCCGCCGAAGCCGGTCGAGCAGCAGAAGGACCTGGCCGCGTAACCGCGTTTGCCCCGCCCGCCGAAATGGCGGGCCCCGCGCCGGCCGGGATTCCACGACGCCGGCATTCATTCCCCTTCATCACGCCAACGGGAGTTCTAACCATGGCACTGCGCATCATCCGCTCCACCGACCCGATCACGGTCACCCGCCTGAACGTCTGCATCTATGCCGCCCCCGGCCTGGGCAAGACGTCCATTTCCTTCACTGCCGACAAGCCGCTGCTGCTGGACTTCGACCGCGGCGCGCACCGGTCGGCAAACCGTAAGGACACCGTGCAGGTGGAGCGCTGGGAAGACGTGGCGCACATCACCGCCGAAGACCTGGTCGACTTCAACACCGTGGTGGTCGACACGGCCGGTCGCGCGCTCGACACGCTGACGCCGGACATCATCCGCCGGAATCCCAAGATGGGCCGGGGTGGTTCGCTCACGCTGCAGGGCTTCGGCCAGCTGAAAAGCGAGTTCGTCGCGTGGCTGAAGCACCTCAACAGCCTGGGCAAGGACGTGGTGCTGATCGCCCACATGGACGAACAGCGCAACGGCGACGAGATCATCGAGCGTCTGGACGTCCAGGGCGGCAGCAAGGGCGAGATCTACAAGGCGGCCGATGCCATGGGCCGGCTCTCCATCCGCGACGGCAAGCGCATGCTGAACTTCAGCCCGACCGATGCGTCGTTTGGCAAGAACCCGGGGCAGCTGGAACCGTTGGAGGTGCCACACCCGGAGCGCGATCCGCTGTTCCTGGCTGCTGTGATCCAGCAGATCAAGGACCGCCTGAATGCAATGACCGAGGAACAGCGCGAGGCGCAGGCGGTGCTGGAGAAGTGGCGCGACCGCACCACGGCGGCGCAGGACGTTGACGGAATCAATGCGCTGTTGCCGGAGGCAAAGGGCGGCTCGCAGGCAATGAAGGTGCTGCTCAATGACCGTGCCGCCGCTCTCGGCCTGACCTTCGACACCAAGGCCGGCCAGTACGCCGCGCCGAAGGCGGCCTAACCGTGCTGGCCCGCGTGTCCAACATCGAGGCGTTCCGGAAGTGGCGGGACGCCGACGACCAGCCGGTGGCAGACCTGGTGCGCTACATCACCGTGGACCAGCCCACCAAGGCGATGCTGGCCGGTACCGCGTTCCACGATGCCTTGGAACACGCGGTGCCGGGCGACTACGACGTGCTGCAGGCGATGGATCACACGTTCCACCTGCCGGACTGCGAGCTGGTGCTGCCGGCGATCCGTGAGGTTCGCGCCTATGGCGAGTACGGCGCCCTGACCGTGACCGGCAAGGTGGATTGCTTGGACGGCAAGCGCGTGGACGACCACAAGACCACCAGCCGGTTCGATGCCGAGCGGTATCTGGCCGGCTACCAGTGGCGGTTCTACCTGGACCTGTTCGGCGCCGACGTCTTCCGATGGAACGTGTTCGAACTGAAGGAGGTGGGCGAACTGGAGTACCGCGTGTCGCCGCCGCAGCTGCTGGAGGTCACCCGCTACCCCGGCCTGCACGACGACTGCATGCAGTTGGCTCTGGACTACCTGGCTTTCGCAGAGGAACGCCTGCCGCGGAACCACCGCGCCGAGGTGGCCGCCTGATGGACGTGACGATCTACCCCAGCCACGCCAAGTGCCTGCGCCGTGCCGGCCTCGCCCGCGCCCAGCTGTTCGCCCATGTGATCGAGGGCAAGCGCTACACCACCGCGCAGGTGGCCGAGATCCTGGGCATATCCCGCAGCGCCGCATACGACCGGATCAAGCGGCGCCATCACCCGCTCACCTGGGCGGGCCTGCAGAAGGCGCGCACGCCATGAAGACCTGCACGAAGTGCGCGGCCCGGCTGCCGCTGCGGTTCTTCCCGCTCATCAACGGCAAGGCGACCGCCGCGTGCGCGCCCTGCCGGAACACCGAGCGCCGCCTGCGCGACCCGCTGCGGCCCCTGCGCCGCGACCGGCTGCAGGTTCGCCTCAACAATCACGTCAACCTCTGGTTCGGCCCGGTGCGGCGCGAGCCTTTCAGGAGCCACGCATGACCGCATACGCAAACATCGCTGAAGCCGCCTCCGCTCGGACCAGGTTGTCCGCTGAGCTGGCGAAACATCTGGCCACGTCCAAGGCCACCGAAGCATCCTTGCGGGCTCAGATTGCTGCCGCCGATCAGGCCGTCGCGATCTCCGCCGCTGGCATGGACCTCGAGCAGATCGCGGCAGCTGAAGCTGTGCTCGAGGTGAGGGGGCTGTATCGCCTTGGTGGAGAGGACCGCGCCAGCGTGCTGCGCGATGCTATCGCTGAAATCTCGACGGGCGACAAAGGGACGACCTACCGCTCGCTGTGGCACAGCTACTTCGGCACGAAGGACTACGAGCATTGGCACGGCCAGCGCTGCGACTGCCAGTACGGCCTCGGCCCGTCCCATGGCTCCATCGTGTTCTCCGTCGGGCTGCAGCGAAGCATCCGTGCCCGCGAAATGGAAGTGCTGACCGATGCCGAGCGTATCGCCTGCGTGTACTACCTGACCAATATCGAAGCCATACAGGCGCAACGGGCACAGGTGGCCGCATGACCCACCACCGCTACGACCGGCGGCTGCCGAAGCGCACCGAGGGCTTCGCCTGGGGCCGGTCAATCGACCGCGTCATGGGCGGCCACGTCCTCACCTACCGCCTGTTCCGCCGCGACCTGAAAGGCGCGCTGCACATCAGCATGCGGCAGTTCGCCCTGACCGAACACCGCCGCTTCATCGCCATGGCGCTGCGCCAGATGCGCAAAGACCTGGCCGCGAAGGTCGACGCCATCGGATACGCCCTCATCGAGGCCGAACAGGCCACCACTCAGCTGCAGGAGGTTGCATGAACACCACGATGGCAGACGGCGCAGAGCAGCGCCTCGACGCACAGATCGCCGAAGCGCTCTTCGGCCAGCCGGGCATGAGCAAGATGGACGTAGCCAACCGCGTGCGCGAGCTGCGCGGGGATGGGCCGGCGCTGCTGGTGGATGGGCCGACCGGTGGGAGCGCGAGGCTGGGGGATTCCCTGCCGCCGCTGCCGTGCACCCATTACAACGCGTGCGGCGACGGAAGCGAGCCGCTGTACACCTCTGAGCAGATGCGGGACTACGCTCTCTCCGCCCAGCCTCAGTACATCACCGATGCCTACGAGTTGGGGATGCGTGACGGGCAGGCCCTCTCCGCCCAGCCCTCCCCGGGTGGTCAGGGGGATGCACACGATATAGAAGACCCGTGCGATGTGATTACCCGTGCAGCTCAGAAGCTATCGGCAGCAGGACAGCCGCGCATAGCCGATCGTCTCGTTAGGGCACGGACAGAGGTGGAAAGGCTGCAAGCGGCGTATCTCACCGCCCGCCAGCCGGTGGGGGTGCCGGTGGTTGCTGCGCATCGCTATATCCAACGCTACCAATCGGCGGAGCATTCGACATGGCTCAACGGCGATGCGGGCGAGACCTACGTCGACGCAGAGCGACAGGGATTGGGCCGAATCGAGCGCGCCTACGCCGCCCCGCCCGCGCTGGCCGTGGACCTGGGGCAGTTCCGCCAGCCGGTCGAATTCTTCATCGCGTACACCTTTGCAGGTACGCCCAGCCACGCCGAGGGCAGACGCCTGCTGGCCCTGATCGACGGCAAGGCGGTGGGCAAATGATCCGACGACCCGCCGAGGCAAAAGCCCGTGCTGCCATCGAAGCGTTCCTTTCCGATGTTGCACCAGGCTGTCCCAACTACGACCTGTGCGAGGACGGTGACGACGGCTGGGCGTTCTGGGTTGCGCAGATGGACACCACCTCCTATCTGCATCACGACATGCGAATCGAGTGGTATGGCACCGGATGGCCGGAACGTTACGACTACGACGGTGAGACGGGCAACTGGATCGAGAAGGAGCCGACCCATGGCTGACCAGCTGCTCACCGCCGCAATGGTCCACCTGCTCGCCCTGGTTGGGATCCTGCTGGTGCTGGGCGCCCTCTGGATCGCGCTGCAGGGTTACCGCGCCGCGCGCGCAGGGCTGCGCTGGTGCTGGCGGAGGTGCGCAGCGTGAACTACTACAGCGAATGGGATCCCTACGCAGCACCGTGGATCCGCAACCTCATCGATGCCGGGCTGATCCCGCCCGGCCACGTCGACACCAGGAGCATCACCGATGTTCAACCCTCAGACCTCGCCGGATACCGGCAATGCCACTTCTTCGCCGGCATCGCCGGCTGGTCCCTTGCAGCTCGACTTGCTGGGTGGCCCGACGACCGCGAGCTGTGGACAGGCAGCGCACCGTGCCAGCCGTTCTCCGTCGCGGGTAAGGGCAAAGCCCAGGATGACGATCGGCACCTGTGGCCCCACTTCCTTCGCCTCATCCGTGCCCGACGGCCCGCTGTCGTCATGGGAGAACAGGTTGCGGCGGCGGTTGGCAAGAACTGGCTCGACGGAGTGTCTGCTGACCTGGAAGCAGAGGACTACGCCTGCAGGGCGGTCGTTGTCCCAGCTTGTGCCGTCGACGCGCCCCATCGCCGGGATCGACTCTGGTTTGTGGCCCACGCCAATGGCGCACGAAGCACGGCTGGGCTACCAGCGCCGACGCGGGGACACGAAGGGCTCGCAGGAATCGCTCAGCACGGTGGTGTTGAACGTGTCGGCACCGCTGGACGATCCGCGCATTGCGGGCCTGTGGCCGACGCCGACCGCCTCGCTCGCCGACAAGGGCGTGCGATCAACGGAGGGTGCGATCAGGGAGGCAGCGCGGAACCATGGGCCGGACCTGGCTGCGGTGTCGCAGGCAGCAGTCGCGCTGTACCCAACGCCACGAGCGTCGGCCAACGAGAACCGGACGACCAAAATCCCGCCCTCGCAGCTGGACGGTCGGCACGGCCTGTACCTGTCGAGCGTGGCCATTGGGATGGAGCCAGCTGGCTCATCGGCCACGACGGAAAATTCCGGCGCGTTGAATCCAGCATTCGTCTGCTGGCTCATGGGGTTCCGGCCCGAGTGGGACGCCTGCGCGCCTACGGCAACGCCATCGTCCCGCAAGTCGCCGCGGAAGTGATCGGCGCCTACATGGACTGCTACCCGGATCCAGACGAGCAGCTGCGCGCTGCGCTGGCCACGAACTGAAGGAGGACAACATGGCTACCGAGCCGCTCGTTTTCATCAAGATGCCCGAGGTCAAGCGCCGCACGGGCCTGAGCAAGACCACGATCTATGACCGGATCAGCGCCGGCACCTTCCCCGCGCCTGTGCCGCTTGGCGGGAACGCGGTAGGCTGGATTGAGGCCGAGGTGGACGCTTGGCAGGCCGCCCGGGTTGCCGAGCGGGATGGAATTGAACCCGCCAAGGCTGCATAGAGTGGGGGTATTGCTGGGGGTATCGGTTTCGGACACCAGCACCAACCACCTTCACCATCAACAACTTACGTTCACATTGCGGTAGGGCCCACCTCCACCAACGAGCGGTCC
>NZ_JADCQA010000021.1:0-32545 GCF_014947095.1 Stenotrophomonas sp. B2
GGGCCGCCCTGCCGGCGAAGTAAAGGAGGAGGCGACGGTCGAAGGCCGGCGCCGGGGGACATTCGCCGGCAGGGCGGCCCGCCCGCGCGCGGCTTGGGTTCGGTCCCATGCGATGGGCGCAAAAAAAAACCCCGCCGGAGCGGGGTTCTCAACGCACTGTCGAGTGGATCACTCGGCCGGCGTGATGTTCGAAGCCTGGGCACCCTTCGGGCCCTGGGTCACGTCATAGGTGACACGCTGGCCTTCCTGCAGGCTGCGGAAGCCCTTGGAGTTGATGGCGGAGAAGTGCGCGAACACGTCGGCGCTGCCATCCTCCGGCGAGATGAAGCCAAATCCCTTGGCGTCGTTGAACCACTTGACGGTACCGTTCGGCATGGTGATGCGAGACCTTATGCAATGAATGGGTGGTGTACGCTGAACCCGCGTACCGGCTGAGTATGCAAAGCTTGCTCGGCGAAGACAATCACCCCCGTGCCAATTCGCCGATCAGTTCCGGAAGTCCATTGCTCGCCGCCTGCACATTGGCCAGCACTTCGGCCATCGTGATCTCCTCGCCATCACCACAGCCCGCGGCCCAGTTCGCCACGATCGCCAGGCACGCGTAATCCAGTCCCAACTCCCGCGCCAGCGCGGCTTCGGGCATTCCGGTCATGCCCACCAGATCGCAGCCATCGCGCCGCATGCGGGCGATTTCCGCGATGGTTTCCAGCCTCGGCCCCTGCGTCGCACCGTAGCAGCCACCGTCATGGACCGTGACACCCGTCACTTTGGCCGCGGCCAGAATCTTGCTCCGCAGCATCGGCGTGTACGGGTGGCCGAAGTCCACATGCAGCACTTCGGTACCCTCTTCTTCACAGATCGTGCTGATCCGGCCCCAGGTGTAGTCGATGATCTGGTCCGGGCAGGCCAGCACGCGCGGCCCGACCTGCTCGGTGATGCCCCCGACGGTGTTCAGCGCCAGCACGCGCTGGGCGCCGATCTGCTGCAGCGCAGCCAGATTGGCGCGGTAGTTGATCTTGTGCGGCGGCAGCGAGTGGCCCTCGCCATGGCGCGCAAGGAAGGCCACGCGGTTGCCCAGCAGCGTGCCCACGCGCACCGGACCGGAGGGACGGCCGAAGCGGGTCTCGACCTCGTGGGTCTGCACATCGTCGAGCTTGGCCAGGTTGTAGACACCGGTACCGCCGATCACGGCCAGGGCGATCTGTTGCATCGAAAGCACTCCAGAGAAAGACGAACGCCGGCACCCGAGGATGCCGGCGGCGGCAAAGGACGGCCGCGGACGGCCGTGCCTGTTATTCCTTCATCGCGTAGATGGCCGGCACGCAGCGCAGGGTCTCGTTGACGTCCATGCCGAAACCGAACACGTAGCGGTCGGGCAGTTCGATACCGGCGTAGTCAGCCGTCACATCCGGCAGCCCGCGATCGTGCTTCTTCACCGTCATCGCCGCGATGCGCACGTCGGTCGCGCCCTGTTCCAGGCACCAGGTGCGCACGCCCTGCAGGGTGTAGCCCTCATCGAGGATGTCATCGACCAGCAGCACACGGCGGCCGAACAGCGCGGTGGCCGGCTTGTGCTTCCACACCAGGTCGCCGCCGGTGGTTTCACCGCGATAGCGGGTGGCGTGCAGGTAATCGAACTGCACGTCCTGGCCGCGCGCACCCAGCTCCAGCGCCAGCTGGCCGGCGAACGGCAGCGCACCGTGCATGATCGACAGGAACAGTGGCACCTCGCCCTTGTAATCGCGCGCGATGGCGTCGGCGATACCGGCGATGGCCTTGTCGATGGTGGGGCGGTCAACCAGCAGGTCGGCCTGGGCCAGGGCCTGGGAAATGGTGAGGTTCGGCATCAGACGGTTCTTCCAAGGGTTTCAAGCAGACGGGATTGAGTGTCGCCATGGCGGGCGTCGGCCAGCAGGCCATCCCAGCCAAGCGCGCCGCGGCCGAGCAGGCCAAGCAGCGCAGCGGTATTGAGGGAGCGTCCCTGCACCGCGTGCAGGGCTTCATCGACCAGCTCCGGATGGCAGACCAGCACGACGTCGCAGCCCGCATCCAGGTGCGCGTGCACGCGTGCCGCAACGCCACCGGCATGGTGCGAAGCGGCCATGCCGATGTCGTCGGAGAACACCACGCCGCGGAAGCCCAGCTCGCCACGCAGCACCTCCTGGATCCAGCGCGGCGAATAGCCGGCAGGTTCCGGCGCCACCTGCGGGTAGATCACGTGCGCCATCATCACGGCGTCGGCACCGGCGGCAACACCGGCCCGGAACGGCACCAGGTCCTGCGCGCGCAGTTCGTCCAGCGTCCGCGGATCGACCGCGGTATCGACATGGGTGTCTTCCAGCACGGTGCCATGGCCGGGAAAATGCTTGAGAGTGGCCGCCATGCCGGCCGCGTGCATGCCGCGTACGTAGGCCTCGGTGAACGCAGCCACGACCTGCGGGTCTTCACTGAAAGCGCGGTTGCCGATCGCAAGGTTGCCACGGCCCAGGTCGACCACCGGGGCAAAGCTCAGGTCCACGCCACTGGCGCGCACTTCGCTGGCCATCAGCCAGGCGTGCTGCTCGGCCAGCGCCAACGCGGCGCCGGGATCCTTCGCATAGCCGGCACCGATCTCCTGCAGCGGCGGCAGATCGCTGTAGCCCTTGCGGAAACGCTGCACGCGACCGCCTTCCTGGTCGACGCAGATCAGCTGCGGGCGCGGCGCGGCCTCGCGGATCGCGGCGCTGAGCTCGCTCACCTGCTGGCGGGAGGCGAAGTTGCGCGTGAACAGCACCACCCCGGCAACGGCGTCGTGCTGCAGCCAGTCGCGTTCCTGGGGGGTCAGTTCAGTGCCGGCAACGCCGATCAGCAGCATGGTCGTTCTCCACAACGGGCGCCCGCATGGCGCAGTGCCGCATTGTCGCAGAACCGGCCGTTGGACGCAGGTGGGGGCGTCCATCGCGCGCGCCCTCGAAGGATCAGACCCTGCAGCCGTCCGCGCCACAGGCGTCGTCGCCACGGCGCCCCGTTGCCGTGCCCTGCTCCGCCGCGATCTGCCGCAGCGCCTGGGCGAAGGCTTCCGGAGGCTGGGCGCCGGAGATCGCCCAGCGGCCGTCGATGACGAAGGTCGGCACCGAGGAAACACCCAGCGCACGGGCCTGGTCCAGTCCCGCTTCGACCTCGGCCAGGCCGCGTGAGGAGGCCAGCATCTGGGCGATCTCTGCCGCATCCAGTCCGCCTGCCACACCGGCCCGGGTCAGCACCTCTGTGTCCGCCAGATTCTGGCCGTGCTCGAAATGGGCGCGGAACAGCGCCTCTCCGACCGCGTCCTGCACACCGTGCTGGCCGGCCAGCCACAGCAGCCGGTGCGCTGGCAGTGTGGTCACCCGCACCTGGCCCTGGCTGAAGTCCATGGGCAGGCCTTCGCCACGGGCGGTGGCCTGGGTCTGGCCGAGAATCTGCTCTGTGCGCTCGACACCGCCGAATTTGCGCGCATACGCCTCGCGCAGCGGCACCGGCGTGGTGCCCGCATCCGGGTCCAGCTGGAACGGCTGCCAGTGGATGTCGAGTACTGGGGCATCGGCCCCCAGCAACTGCACCCCCTGCTGGAAACGGTGCTTGCCGATCCAGCACCAGGGACAGACCACGTCGGAGTAGATGTCGATTCTCATCCCACCGACATGGGGTCCGGGCGCCCCGAAAAAAGGGGGAACGCCCCTTTCACCAGCGTGAATAGGGATGACTGGCCAGTGCGACGTTGTAGTAGCGCGGGTCGTCGGTGACCTCCGCGCCGGCCCAGTCCGGCAGGACGATGGCCTGCCCGGCGCTTTCCAGCTCGACTTCGGCCACCACCAGGCCGGCGTTGTCGCCCAGGAACTCATCCACTTCCCAGGTCAGGCCGGCATGCTCGACCAGGTGGCGACGCTTGTCGATCAGCCCCCCCACGCACAGCGCCAGCAGCGCGCGCGCATCCTCCACCGGAATCGGGTAATCAAACTCCTGGCGGGTATGGCCGATCGTGCGCGACTTCAGGTTCAGCGCGGCGTGCTCACCTTCGATGCGTACCCGCACGGACGCGTTCTGGCGACCGCTGTCGAGCGCGCCCAGATCGTTGATGTAGCCCTGCGCCATCGGAATCACCCGGTGTGCGGCCGCACGCCAGCCGTCGCTGCTGACGAGGAATTTGCGTTCGATCTCGATGCCCATCGCGCCATTATGCGCGATGGGCATGACAGCGGGTCAGCGCTTTTCGAACACCGCGATGCTTTCCACGTGCGCGGTGTGCGGGAACATGTCCATGGCGCCGGCACTGACCAGGCTGAAGCCCTGCTCGTTCACCAGGTAGCCCGCGTCCCGGGCCAGCGATCCCGGATGGCAGCTGACGTACACGATGCGCTTGAACTGCTTCAACGGCAGCTGCTGCAGCACCTCGATCGCACCCGAGCGCGGCGGGTCCAGCAACAGCTTGTCGAAGCCCTGGCGCATCCACGGCGTGGCGCGCTGGTCCTGGGTCAGGTCGGCGCTGTAGAACTGGGCGTTGCCCAGCCCGTTGCGCTCGGCGTTCTCACGTGCGCGGGCAACGAGGCCCGCGTCGCCTTCCACGCCCACCACCTCGCGCACGCGGCGCGCCAGCGGCAGGGTGAAGTTGCCCAGCCCGCAGAACAGGTCCAGCACGCGCTCGTCCTCACCCGGCTCCAGCAGATCCAGGGTGTGAGCGATCATCTTCTCGTTGAGCTTGGCATTGACCTGGATGAAATCCAGTGGCCGGAATGCCAGTTCGACATCCCACGGCGCCAGCCGGAACGACAGCGGCACGCCCTGCCCGTCCAGCGGATGGACGGTGTCCACGCCACCGGGTTGCAGGTAGATGGCGAATCCGTGCTGCTGGCCGAAGCTGGCCCATGCGGCGCGGTCGGCATCACTGAGCGGCTGCAGATGACGCACGGTCAGCGCGATGGCCTGGTCACCGCCGATGAACTCGATCTGCGGGATGTCGCGCTTGCCGTCGAGCGACTCGATGAAGGTCGACAGCGCCTGCACCCTGGTGCCCACTTCGGGGATCACGGTCAGGCACTGGCTGAGATCGGCGACGAAGCGCGGGTCCTGTTCACGGAAGCCGACCAGGGTCTTGTCCTTCTTCTCCACGCGGCGCACCGAGAAGCGCCCCTTGCGGCGGTAACCCCAGCTGTCGCCGACCAGCGGTGGCAGCACGCGGCCCGGCTTCACGTGACCGATGCGTTCCAGGTTGTCCATCAGCACGCGCTGCTTGGCAACGATCTGCTGGTCTTCATCCAGGTGCTGCAGCACGCAGCCGGCGCAGGTGCCGAAATGCGGGCACTTCGGCGTCACCCGCTGTGGCGAGGCCTGCAGCACTTCCACGGTGCGTGCTTCGTCGAAATGGCGGCTGCGGGCGGTCTGTTCAGCCATGACCACCTCGCCCGGCAGAGCGCCGCTGATGAAGGTGACCTTGCCACCTTCGCCTTCACGGCGGGCGACGCCGCGACCATCATGGCTGAGGTCGAGGATCTCGGTCTGGAACGGGGTACGGTCGATGCGGGAGCGGGATCGGGCCACGTGGCAACAGGCTGCGGGCGAAAATGGGCGCGTATTGTCGCAGATCCTGACCGGCGGGGCCTGCCGCCGCTTGCGCCAGCCGCCGCCGTGCTTGATGATGTCAACCAGCTGACATGGAGGCAGCCCCTGATGCAGATGACCCCGCGGGCCGGTCGGCCCCGCTTCCTGCTTGTCGAGGACGACATCATCAGCCGCGGGTTTTTCAAGGCGGCGTTGGAAACCCTGCCGGCGGACGTCGATACCGCGGACTCCCTTGCCAGTGCCCTGGCAAGCGCCGAGCCCGGGGCTCACGACCTGTGGCTGATCGACGTCAACCTGCCTGACGGCAATGGCGCGCAGTTGCTGCGCGAACTGCGCCGTTCGCATCCGGACACGCCTGCGCTGGCGCATACCGCCGACGGCGACACGTCCATCCATGCGCGCCTGCGTGAGGCCGGTTTCAGCGACACCCTGGTCAAGCCGCTCGGCCGCGACCAGTTGCTGAAGGCGGTCCGCCGCGCCCTGGTCAACTCGCCGGCCGGCATCGCCGTCGCTCCGGCCCCCGCTGCGATCGAGCTGAACGGGCAGGACTGGGACGAGACCGCTGCTCTGGCCGCTCTCAATGGCCAGCGCAATCACCTGATCGCCCTGCGCGAGCTGTTCCTTGCGGAACTGCCGGGCGTCCGCGATGCGGTGGAGCAGGCCGTGGACCAGCATGATGAACGCCAGCTGCGCAGCCAGCTGCACCGGCTGCAGGCAAGCTGCGGCTTCGTCGGTGCCGCACGGCTGGGCCGCGCGGTGCGCCAGCTGCACCACATGCCGGAGTCGGACCTGGCACAAGCGGGCTTCCGCGCCGCGGTAGCGGCACTGCTGCACTGAGGGTTGCCCGGCACGGGTGCGCCCTGCCCCGTCGGATATGGAAATCAATCCGGGGTCAGATCCCTTTCCCTGCGGAAGACGGATCTGCCCCCCGCCCGCCTACCGCCGGGGGGCCAACTGCTCCAGCAGCTCCCAGGACTTCAGCCCCCGCGGCCCCAGGTGGTGCGCCAGCACCCGCCGCATGGGCAGCCGCAGGCTCGCCAGATCGGCAGGCCCCGGCTCCTCGTCGGCCGCCAGCGCCAACAGCGCCGAACCGGTGGCCGCCGCACTGCGCTCTCCACCGCGCTCGCTGAGCAGCCGTTGCGGCCCTTCCTGCGGATCCAGCGCATAACGCGCCGCTGGATCGATCGGCTGACCATCGCTGGCGCTTTCCAGATCGAAACCGAGCCCCAGTGCGGCAAGCAGCTCGCGCTCGAAGCGGCGCAGCGTCCAGGCCAGTCCGGCACCCACTGCCAGCCGCGCGCGTGCCTCGCCGTACGCCAGGTACACCTCCGGCAACGGATCCTGGCGTGGCGCCAGCCGCAGCGTCAGTTCACTCAGGTAGAAGCCGGCCAGCATGGCCTGGCCGACCAGCCGCGGCGCCGCGTCCAGCGCTTCGGCGGCACGCAGCTGCGCCAGTTCGCCGCGCTGCTGTGCGCTGAAGCGGATCCACTGCAGCGGCTGCAGGGCCGCGCGCAACACCTGGCCCTTGGCCGTGGACACGCCGCGCGCAAGCAGGCCGATCCGGCCATGCTCCGCGCTCAGCACCTCCACCAGCAGGCTGGTTTCGCGATAGGCCCGTGCATGCAGCACGAACCCCGTGTCGTCCTCGATGATCACCGAAGCGATCGCCGTGGCTTACTCGTAACCGAAGGCCTTCAGCGCGGCCTCGTCGTCGGACCAGCCTTCACGTACGCGCACCCAGGTTTCCAGGAACACCTTGGCACCGAACAGACGCTCCATCTGCAGGCGCGACTTGGCCCCGATCTCCTTCAGGCGCGCGCCCCCCTTGCCGATCACGATGGCCTTCTGGCCTTCCCGCTCGACCCAGATCACCGCGCCGATGCGCAGAAGATTGCCATCCTCGGTGAAGCGCTCGATCTCCACGGTGGTGGCATAGGGCAGCTCCTCGCCAAGCTGGCGCATCAGCTGCTCGCGTACCAGTTCACCGGCAAGGAAACGTTGGCTGCGGTCGGTGATCTCGTCCTCGCCGAACATCGGCGGGGCTTCCGGCAGCAGCTCCAGCACGTCACGCACCAGGGCGTCCAGGCCGTTGCGCTTCTGCGCCGAGATCGGATGCACGGCGGCGAAATCACGGCCGGCGGTCACCTCCTGCAGGAACGGCAGCAGCGCGCCCTTGTCCTTCAGGCGATCGATCTTGTTGACCACCAGCACCACCGGGATGCCGGCATCGCGCAGCACGTTGAAGGCCAGGCTGTCTTCGTCATCCCAGCGCCCGGCCTCGATCACCAGCAGGCCTGCATCCACGCCTTCCAGCGAGCCGCGCGCGGCGCGGTTCATCACCCGGTTCATCGCCCGCTTCTGCACCTTGTGCAGGCCCGGGGTATCGACCAGCACCAGCTGGCCTTCCGGATAGGTGGCGATGCCGAGCAGGCGGTGACGGGTGGTCTGCGGCCGGTTGGAGACGATGCTGACCTTGGCCCCGACCAGGGCATTGGTCAGGGTCGACTTGCCGACGTTCGGGCGGCCGATGACGGCCACGCTGCCGCAATGATGGGAAGTTTGTTCGCTCACTTGGAATCCAGTTGTTCTAGGACGGCTGCAGCCGCCTGTTGTTCGGCAAGCCGCCGCGAGGCGCCTTCGCCCTCGGTGCTGGCGGCCGGGTCGGCCACGTTGCAGCGTACCCGGAAATGTTTGGCGTGGTCGTCACCGGATTCTGACACCAGTTCGTACTGGGGCAACGCCTTCTGCCGGGCCTGCAGCCATTCCTGCAGGCGGGTCTTGGGGTCCTTCTCGGGGCGGCCGGTGGCCGGCAGCGCCTCCATCGAGGCCGTGAACCAGGGCAGCACGGTCTCCCGGCACGCGTCAAAACCGGCATCCAGGTAGATCGCGGCCACCACCGCCTCCAGTGCATCGGCCAGGATCGAGTCGCGGCGGTGCCCGCCCGACTTCATCTCGCCCGCGCCCAGGATCAGCCGTTCGCCCAGCTGCAGGGTACGGGCGATCACTGCCAGCGCCCCTTCACGCACCAGCTCGGCGCGGGCGCGGGTCAGTGCGCCCTCGTCGGCCTTGGGCCAGCGCTGGTACAGCGCCTCGGCGACCATCATGTTGACGATGCTGTCGCCGAGGAATTCCAGGCGCTCGTTATGCGGCACGCCGGCACTGCGATGGGTCAGCGCCTGCTTGAGCAGCGCCGGGTCGCGGAAGGCATGGCCGATCAGGTCGCCACGTTGGATGAATTTACTGGGCACCGCTTCGGGTCAGGTCCTGGGAAGAATCGAATTTGCCAACCACATCGAGGTTGCCGATCAACGGGCGACGCACTTCGTAGTTGACCTTGAGGGTCCAGCCATTGTCGCGGCGATCGAACTTGACGTTGCCCGGCTTCACGTTGTCCGAGTAGTTGATGTACAGCCGCTTGAAGAACAGATCCTGGATCCGCGCCGGCTCCATGCTGGCCACGCCCGGCTGGCTGGCCAGGCTCTTCATCGCCGAGCGTACCGCGTAATACTCCTGGTACATCGGGAACAGCTTCATGCCGATGTAGATGAAGAAGCCAACCACGACCAGGACCACCAGAAACGAGGTCAGGGTGATGCCGCGCTGCGTGTTCATCGTCTTCATTGCGTTCTCCCCAGATACGCGTTGGATGTGAAAATACTCAGTTGATGCCCGAGCCGATCCGCGACGGCTCGAAACCGTCCTTGCAGAACCAGCCCTGGCAGTTCAGCCAGATCAGGAATGCCTTGCCCCGCAGGTTCTCTTCCGGCAGCAGCCCCCAGAAGCGTCCATCATCGCTGTTGTCACGGTTGTCGCCCATCACCAGGTACTTGCCGGCCGGCACCGTCCACTGGCCTTGGCCACGCGGATAGTCGGTCTCCAGCACGGTATGGGTGCGGCCCGGGAGATGCTCGACCAGCAGGTTGGCGCCCTCGCCCTGGCCCTTGTGGCCGGCGTAGATGCCCTTGTTGTCGTACTTCACCGGCTCGCCGTTCAGCACCAGGCTGTCGCCCTCGAACACCACGGTGTCACCCGGCACGCCGATCACGCGCTTGATGAAGTTCTCGCCCTTGGCCGGGTCGTTGTCGCCGTGGCCCGGGAAGTGGAACACCACCACATCGCCGCGCGCGGGATCACCGACCGGCACGAAGCGGGTATTGGTGATCGGCAGGCGCAGGCCATAGGCGAACTTGTTGACCAGGATGAAATCGCCGATCAGCAGGTTCGGCATCATCGAGCTGGACGGGATCTTGTACGGCTCGGCGATGAAGCTGCGCACGACCAGCACGATCGCCAGCACCGGGAAGAATGCACGCGAGTAATCCACCAGCACCGGCTCGGTGTCGAGCAGGCCTGCACGCTGGGCGCGGCGCCTGGCGAAGTACAGCTTGTCCGCAAGCAGGATCAGGCCCGAGGCCAGGGTCAGCACGACCAGGAGGATCTCAAACAGTTTCATTCAGGGTCCTTTGCAACGTCACCGGACGACCGGCCCCGGAGGGCCGGTGCGGGCTTACTTGTTGTCCATCTGCAGCACGGCCAGGAACGCTTCCTGCGGGATTTCCACGCGGCCGACCTGCTTCATGCGCTTCTTGCCTTCCTTCTGCTTTTCCAGAAGCTTCTTCTTGCGCGAAACGTCGCCACCATAGCACTTGGCCAGCACGTTCTTGCGCATGGCCTTGACCGTGGTACGGGCGATGATCTGCGAGCCGACAGCCGCCTGGATCGCCACGTCGAACATCTGCCGCGGGATCAGGTCCTTCATCTTCTCGCACAGCTCGCGGCCGCGGCGGTCGGCATGGCTGCGGTGGACGATCAGCGACAGCGCATCGACCTTGTCGCCATTGATCAGCACGTCCACGCGCACGAACGGACCGGCATCGAAGCGCACGAAGTGATAGTCCAGCGACGCGTAGCCGCGGCTGACCGACTTCAGCTTGTCGAAGAAGTCCAGCACCACTTCGGCCATCGGCAGCTCGTAGCTGATCTGCACCTGGCTGCCCAGGTAGTTGATGCCGATCTGGCTGCCGCGCTTCTCCTCGCACAGCTTGATGATGTTGCCGATGTACTCCTCGGGGGTGAGTACGTTGGCACGGATGATCGGCTCGCGGATCTCCTGGACCTGGTTCACCGCCGGCAGCTTGGCCGGGTTGTCCATGTTGATGATCGAGCCATCGGTCTTCAGGACCTCGTACACCACCGTCGGCGCGGTGCTGATCAGGTCCAGGTTGTATTCGCGCTCCAGCCGTTCCTGCACGATCTCCATGTGCAGCATGCCGAGGAAGCCGCAGCGGAAACCGAAGCCCATCGCCTCCGAGCTTTCCGGCTCGAAGCGCAGCGCGGCATCGTTCAGGCGCAGCTTGTCCAGTGCCTCGCGCAGGTCCGGATAGTCCTCGGCGTCGACCGGGAACAGGCCGGCGAACACGCGCGGCTGCATTTCCTGGAAGCCCGGCAGCGGCTTCGGTGCCGGATCACCGGCCAGGGTCAGGGTGTCGCCCACCGGCGCACCATGCACGTCCTTGATGCTGGCCGTGACCCAACCCACCTCACCCGCGCGCAGCGCCGGCAACACCTTGCGCTTGGGGGTGAACACGCCGACGTTGTCGACCTGGTGGTTGCGGCCGGTGGACATCACCTGCAGCTTGTCGCCGGCCTTGATCTCGCCCTGCATGACGCGCACCAGCGAGACCACGCCGAGGTAGTTGTCGAACCAGGAGTCGATGATCAGCGCCTGCAGCTTGTCGGTATCACGCGGCTGCGGCGGCGGAATGCGATGGACGATGGCCTCCAGCACGTCCTGCACGTTCAGGCCGGTCTTGGCGCTGACCGGCACGGCGTCGCTGGCGTCGATGCCGATCACGGCCTCGATCTCGGCCTTGGCGCGCTCGATGTCGGCCGTAGGCAGGTCGATCTTGTTGATCACCGGCACCACTTCCAGACCCTGCTCCACCGCGGTGTAGCAGTTCGCCACCGACTGCGCTTCCACGCCCTGGGCAGCATCGACCACCAGCAGCGCACCTTCACAGGCGGCCAGCGAGCGGCTGACTTCATACGAGAAATCGACGTGGCCCGGGGTGTCGATGAAGTTCAGATGATAGGTCTGCCCGTCCTTGGCCAGGTACGGCAGCGATACCGACTGCGCCTTGATGGTGATGCCACGCTCGCGCTCGATCGGGTTGGAGTCGAGGACCTGCGCTTCCATCTCGCGGGCCTGCAGGCCACCACAAAGCTGGATGATGCGGTCGGCCAGCGTGGACTTGCCGTGGTCGACGTGGGCGATGATGGAGAAGTTGCGGATGTTCCGCATCGAATCAGATGACATAGGTGGCGGCGGCGCGCGGCGTCGTCAGGGTAACGGTGGATTATCGCACGCCCGGGGCCCGCCCGCGAAAGGCGCCTCGCCGGGCCAGGGCCGGAACGACCGAAGCCCCGCCTGAGCGGGGCTTCGGGGGGGCAGCGGCTGCCGGAGCAGCCCCGGTCCTTACTCGCCGGCCTTGACCGCCACGAAGGCGCTGTTGCCGTTGCCGGTGCGGACCAGCAGCATCACCACATCGCCCTTCTTGTAGCTGGACAGCGCGCGGTTCAGCGACTCCACGCCGCTCACCTGGGTGCTGGCCACCTGCAGGATCACCATGCCCGGGGACAGGCCGGCATCCCGGGCACCCTGCCCCTTGACGCCGGTGATGCGCACGCCCTCGCCCGATTCCAGGCCCAGCTGCTTACGCTGCGGCGCGGTCAGATCGCTGACGTCCAGGCCCAGCAGGGCATTGGCACCACTCTGCGGAGCGGCATCGGCCCTGGCGGTGGCGGGGCTGCGGGCGCTGGCCTGGTCATCCTCGGCCAGCGCGGTCAGGGTGGCGCTCAGGTCGCGCGCCTTGCCGTCACGGATCACGCCCAGGGTGACCCGGCTGCCCGGGGCCATGGCGCCGATCAGCGGCGGCAGATCGGACCAGCTGTTGACCGGTGCGCCGTTCACGGTGCGGATCACATCCCCCACCTTCACACCGGCGCGGGCGGCCGCCGAATCCGGCACGATCTGGTTGACCAGCGCACCCCGGCTGTCCGGCAGGCCCATGGCCTGCGCCTTCAGGCCGTCGATCTCCTGCACCACCGCGCCCAGCTGGCCGCGGGTGACCCGGCCGGTCTTCTTGATCTGTTCGACCGCGCTCATCGCCAGGTCGATCGGAATCGCGAAGCTGATGCCCATGTAGCCACCGGACGCAGAGAAGATCTGCGAGTTGATGCCGACCACTTCGCCCCGGGTGTTCAGCAGCGGACCGCCGGAGTTGCCCTGGTTGATCGCCACGTCGGTCTGGATGAACGGCACGTAGCGCTGGTCCGGGCCGCCGGTGCTGCGGCCGAGGGCGCTGACCACGCCGGCGGTGACCGAGTGGTCGAGGCCGAACGGCGAGCCGATCGCGACAACCCACTGGCCCGGCTTCAGGCTGTTGGAATCGCCGACACGGACCGTCGGCAGGTTCCTGCCTTCGATCTTCAGCAGGGCGACGTCGTACTGCTGGTCGCTGCCCACCACCTTGGCGGTGAACTCACGGCGATCGCCCAGCTTGACCTTCACCTCGCTGGCGTCGGCAACCACGTGGTAGTTGGTCAGCACGTAGCCGTCGGGCGAAATGATGAAGCCCGACCCCATGCCGCGGCCCTTGATGCTGGGACCGCCGTCGGGGCCACCCGGCCCCTGCCCCGGCATCGGGAAGTCCGGGCCGAAGAAGCGACGGAAGAACTCGGGCATGTCGTCGTCCCCCATCGGCCCACGCGCCTGGCGGTTGCTGCGGACGATGGTGGTGTCGACGTTGACCACGCCCGGGCCGACCTGCTCGACGAGGTTGGTGAAATCGGGCAGGCCGGTGACCAGCGGCTGCGCCGGAGCGCGCGGCGCGGCCGCGGCCGCGGCCGGCGCGGTCTGGGCAGCCGGGGACGGCGCCTGGGCACAGGCCACCAGCGGCAGGGTCAGGGCCAGCAGGCCGATGGCCTGCGTGCGGAATCGGGGAGTCATCGGACGGCAACCTCCGGATCGGATGGAAGGGAGAAGAAGGGCCCCGCGATCGGCGGGGCGTGGCGGCACCCGGCTCAGTCGCGCGGGCGGGGCGGCGGCGGCAGGTCGTCCTGCAGGCGCGGCTCGAAGGGATAGAACGTGGCGCTGTCAGCATGCGCCGGGAAGCTGGCGTTGAGCGCGCCCCCCGCGGCCGGAGCCAGGCTGGAGCGCGGCCACGGCCGGGCCTGCAGGCCGGCCACCTCGCCGAACGGCAGGTTGCGGCTGGCACCGGCCGGCACGGTCGGCACCAGTGGTGCTTGGGCCGCAGCCATGGCCCGCTGCGCCCCGTCGTCACGCTGGGCCACCCGCGCAGCCTGCTGGCCGCGGGTGGCACTGGCGCTGGCGCGGCGTGCGTCCTGGCGACGGCTGGCGGCCAATGCGGCCGCCGGAACACTGGCCACCGCCACCACCGCCGGATCGACCGAGGCTTCGGTCACCGTCGCGGGCGATACCGGTGCCGGCGGCAGCTCGGCCTGGCTGGCCACCACCTGGGGTGCCAGCGGCTCTCCGGGAGGGGTCTCCTTCAGCTTCTCGCCGCCGATCAACAGGGCCACCGCAGCGACCGAGGCAGCCAATGCGGCACCGCCCCCCCAGGTACGCCAGCCACTGCGGCGCACCTGCCGGTCCTGAGGCCCGGACCGGGGCGTGGGTTCGGCGGCGATGGCAGAGGCAACCGCGGCGCTGAAGCCGGCGGGCGCAAGCACCGAGGCCTGCCCGCGCATCACGTCGCCCAGCAGCTGCCAGCGTTCCTGGCAGCCGGCCAGTTCCGGGTCATGCTCCATGCGGCGCAGCAGGAAGCGGGCCTCGTCGGCCCCCAGCTCGCCATCGACCAGGGCCGACAGCTGTTCCCGATGGCGCTGGTCAAGCCGCAGCCCGGCCGGCGATTTATGATTCTGCGATTCGTTGAATGGATGACTGGTCATACGCGGCTCTTCTCGCGGGTGGCGCTGCCGATGTCCAGCAGCGGCCGGAGTTCGGTGTCGATCGCCTCGCGCGCCCGGAAGATCCGAGAGCGCACGGTGCCGATCGGGCACCCCATCTTCTGCGCGATTTCCTCGTAGCTCAGGCCTTCCACCTCGCGCAGGGTGATCGCCGACCGGAGTTCTTCCGGCAGCGCGTTGACGGCCTTCATCACTGTCTGTTCCAGCTCCTGGCGCATCAACTCGCGTTCGGGCGTGTCGGTGTCGCGCAGGCGCGTGCCGCTGTCGAACTGTTCGGCATCGCCGATGTCGATGTCATCGGTCGGCGGGCGTCGATTGTGTGAAGCCAGGTAGTTTTTGGCGGTGTTCACGGCGATCCGATGCAACCAGGTTGAGAACTGGGCATCGCCACGGAAGCTTCCGATCGCGCGGTAGGCGCGTATGAAAGTGTCCTGGGCGACGTCCTGACATTCACTCCAGTCGGCGATGTAGCGACCGACCAGGGCCACGACCCGATGCTGATACTTGCGCACCAGTACATCGAAAGCCGCGCTCTCGCCGCGCTGCACGCGCCGGACCAGTTCCAGATCCAGCTCCTGTGGTGTTTCAACCTCGGCCATGGGGGGCCGCACTCCTGTCAGCCCAACCGACGTCGGGCAATGAGACTGCCAATCCCGGGAAAAGTTCAGTCGCCGATCACCCGGCGCCGCACCAGCTTTTAACCACTGTTCCGTTAGCGTTCTGTTCCACGGCCATGGATCCGGAACCGCCACTCCCCTGCTATAGGGATTTGACGCGGGGGAAACAACCTCTGGATCATAGCCGCTTCTCCATACACAACCGGATGGAACGTCCATGCTCTCAGGCTTCGATGGTCTCCGCTTCAGCCACTGGCACCCCGAGATCCGCGACGACGGCGTGGTGGTCCTGTCCCTGGATCGTCAGGACAGCAGTGTCAACGCGATGTCGCAGGACGTGCTGCTGGAGCTGGGCGATCTGCTCGAACGCATCGCGCTGGATCCGCCGAAGGGCGTGGTGATCCAGTCCCTGAAGAAGGCCGGCTTCATCGCCGGCGCCGATCTGAAGGAATTCCAGGAGTTCGACCGGCGCGGCACCGTCAACGATGCCATCCGTCGCGGCCAATCCACCTACCAGAAGCTGGCAGAGCTGCCCTGCCCGACCGTTGCAGCCATCCATGGCCACTGCCTGGGTGGCGGCACCGAGCTGGCCCTGGCCTGCCGTTACCGCGTGGCCTCCAACGACAGCAGCACCCGCATCGGGCTGCCGGAAACCCAGTTGGGCATCTTCCCCGGCTGGGGTGGCAGCGCGCGCCTGCCGCAGCTGGTCGGCGCCCCGGCGGCGATGGACATGATGCTGACCGGCCGCACCCTCTCGGCCTCGGCCGCGCGTGGCATCGGCCTGGTCGACAAGGTGGTGGCACCGGCGGTGGTGCTCGACACCGCCGTCGCACTGGCGCTGGCCGGCACCACGCGGCCGTTCAAGCAGCGTGCGCTGGCATGGGCCAGCAACACCTGGCTGGCGCGCAAGGTACTGGCACCGCAGATGATCAAGCAGGTCGCGCGCAAGGCGAAGAAGGACCAGTACCCGGCGCCCTATGCACTGATCAGCACCTGGCAGCGCAGCGCCGGCAAGCCGGTGCAGGCCCGCCTGGATGCCGAACGCCGCGCGGTGGTCAAACTGGCCAGCACGCCGACCGCGCGCAATCTGATCCGCATCTTCTTCCTGACCGAGCGCCTGAAGGGTCTGGGCGGCGGCGATTCCGGCATCCGCCACGTGCACGTGGTCGGCGCCGGCGTGATGGGCGGTGACATCGCCGCGTGGGCGGCCTACAAGGGCTTCGAGGTCACCCTGCAGGATCGCGAGCAGCGCTTCATCGATCCGGCGATGGAACGCGCGCAGGCACTGTTCGCCAGGAAGGTGAAGGACGAGAGCAAGCGTCCGGCGGTGGCGGCGCGGCTGCGGGCGGATCTGGAGGGCAAAGGCGTGGCCGCCGCTGATCTGGTGATCGAGGCGATCATCGAGAACCCGGAGGCCAAGCGCGCGCTGTACCAGACGCTGGAGCCGGGCATGAAGGCCGATGCGCTGCTGACCACCAATACCTCGTCGATTCCGCTGGTGGAACTGCGCGACCACATCCAGCGCCCGGCGCAGTTCGCCGGCCTGCACTACTTCAATCCGGTGGCACAGATGCCGCTGGTGGAAATCATCCATCACGACGGCATGGCGCCGGAGACCGAGCGCCGTCTGGCAGCGTTCTGCAAGGCGCTGGGCAAGTTCCCGGTACCGGTGGCGGGCAGCCCGGGCTTCCTGGTCAACCGCGTGCTGTTCCCGTACATGCTGGAGGCGGCCACCGCCTATGCCGAAGGTATCCCGGGCCCGGTGATCGACAAGGCAGCGGTGAAGTTCGGCATGCCGATGGGCCCCATCGAGTTGATCGACACGGTCGGCCTGGATGTCGCCGCCGGCGTGGGCCGCGAGCTGGCGCCGTTCCTCGGCCTGCAGATTCCGGCGGCACTGCAGACGGTGGAAGCCGACAAGCGCGGCAAGAAGGATGGCCAGGGCATCTACACCTGGGAGAACGGCAAGCCGAAGAAGCCGGATGTCGCCAGCGACTACCAGGCCCCTGCGGACCTGGAAGATCGCCTGATCCTGCCGCTGCTCAACGAGGCCGTGGCCTGCCTGTACGAAGGCGTGGTGGCCGATGCGGACCTGCTGGATGCGGGCGTGATTTTCGGCACCGGATTCGCGCCGTTCCGCGGGGGTCCGATCCAGCACATCCGCGCGGTGGGTGCCGATGCGATCGTCGAGCGCCTGAAGGCGCTGCAGCAGCGTCACGGTGACCGCTTTGCCCCGCGCCCGGGCTGGGACAACCCTGCCCTGCGCGAACCAGTGGTGTGATGTGATCGGCCGGGCCTGCGGCCCGGCACCCGCAGAGGCAACGTCAAGTTCCACAGCAGAAGCCAGAGCCAAAGCGGCTCTGGCTTTTCTGTTTGTCGGGCGGGGCGGTGTCGGGTTGCGGGGACGCCGTAAACCCGTCCCTGGGGGCTTGGCCGCGGCATCCATGCCGCGGACACCCCGCAACCCGACACCGCCCCACCCCCGACAGTTTCCCGGTGACGGTCGGTGAATCTCGATTCCGGTGTGGATCACTGCGAACTGGTGGGTGTCGACCTTGGTCGCCACCAGGAGCGAAGCGACCGGCGTTTGATGTTGATTTTCTTTTTTCTTCTCCGTGGCTGGACGCACACGGAAACTGTCAGGGGCCGGGGGGGGGGGGGGGGGGGGGGGGGGGGGGGGGGGGGCGGGGGCGGCCCGGGCCCCCCCCCCCCCCCGTGTGTGGTTTGCGGGGGGGCCCCCCCCCCCCCCCCCCCCCCGGCCCAAACACTGACTCGCATCCTGACCCGCATCCAGCAACCCAGCCACGAGGGGCTGCGCCGTTGGCTGGAACACCCTGTTACCCGCATGGGGCATGTGCCCGTCACGGCCGCATGCCATGCTGGCACTCTTGATCCCTGCCAGCGAGACGCCCGCATGACCACCATCATCGCCCCGCGCGTACACGACATCGGCGGCCTGGAAGTCCGCCGCGCCGTCCCCACCCTGCAGGCCCGCAGCATCGGTTCGTTCGTATTCGTCGACCAGATGGGCCCGGCCGTCCTTACCGCAGGTACCGGCATCGACGTGCGTCCTCATCCGCATATCGGCCTGGCCACCGTCACCTTCCTCTGGTCCGGCGCCATCGGCCACCGCGACACGCTCGGCTCGGACCAGGTGATCCGTCCCGGCGACGTCAACTGGATGACCGCCGGCCGCGGCATCGCGCACTCCGAACGCACGCCCCCGCCGGAGCGCGGTCACGACCATCCGATCCACGGGATGCAGACCTGGGTGGCATTGCCGAAGTCGCACGAGGAAGTGGAGCCGGCGTTCTATCACCACGCCGCCGCGACCCTCCCGGAGCAGCGCCGCAACGGTGCCTGGCTACGCGTGATCGCAGGCCGTGCCTATGGCGAGGAGTCGCCGGTGAAGGTCTTCGCCGACACGCTCAATGTAGCCATCGACCTCGATCCCGACGCGGAGATCGACATCGATGACGGCCACCGCGAGCGGGCGCTGTACATCCTCGAAGGCCAGGCGCAGCTGGATGGCGTGGACATCCCGGCGCAGCACCTGGTGATTCCCGAGGCCGGCGCGCGCGGCCGGCTGCGCGCGAAGACCCCGCTCAAGGCCATGCTGTTCGGCGGCGAACCGCTGGATGGCCCGCGTCACCTGTGGTGGAACTTCGTCTCCAGCTCCAAGGAGCGCATCGAACAGGCGAAACAGGACTGGGAAGCCGGCCGGTTCGGCAGCATTCCCGGCGACGACAAGGAGTTCATCCCGCTGCCGCAGTACTGAGCATCGCGCGCTGCACACACCCTGAGGTGTATCCCTGCACCGGCCTTTGACGCTATCGTCACTCGCCGGTCACTGAAATGTGACCTGTTTCACATTTTAGTTCATCAAAGGAGTGCAGTTCATGAGCATGGGTAAACGCTTGGCCGCCGAGTTCCTCGGCACTTTCTGGCTGGTTCTGGGTGGCTGTGGCAGTGCGGTACTGGCTGCCAAGTTCGGCGGCGACGGCAATCCGCTGGGCATCGGCTTCCTGGGCGTGGCACTCGCGTTCGGCTTGACCGTGGTCACCGGCGCCTACGCGTTCGGTCACGTGTCCGGCGCGCACTTCAATCCGGCAGTCAGCGTGGGCCTGTGGGCCGGCGGCCGCTTCCCGGCCCGCGACCTGGTGCCGTACATCATCGCCCAGGTCGCGGGCGGCCTGCTGGCCGGCTTCATCCTGCTGCAGATCGCTTCGGGCGCCAGCGGCTTCGCCATCGACGGCAGCCAGGCCGGGGCCTTCGCCAGCAATGGCTACGGCGCGCTGTCGCCCGGCGGGTACAGCGTGGCGGCCGCCTTCCTGTGCGAAGTGGTGCTGACTGCGGTATTTCTGGTCGTGATCATGGGCGCCACCCATGGCAAGGCACCGGCAGGGTTCGCTCCGCTGGCGATCGGTCTGGCATTGACCCTGATCCATCTGATCAGCATCCCGGTCACCAACACATCGGTGAACCCGGCTCGGTCCACCGCCGTGGCGTTCTTCGCCGGCAGCGGCGCGGTCGGCCAGCTCTGGCTGTTCTGGGTCGCCCCGCTGCTGGGCGGCATGATCGGCGGCATCATCTACAAGTGGGTCGGTAACGACCGTTGAGCGCTGCCCGGACCATTGCGGCCGACAGTCGGCCGCAATGGTTACGGTTGTAACCGCAATTTGTGCGGGCACTCACGTTCCGTTAAGGTCTGTTTGACCGCCCGTGCACATGCCGGGCGGGGATGGCATCCGGGGATGGGATGCCACGGCCGCCAGCAGCATGGCGGCGTCACACGACACGCCACCTTGGGGGATGCATGAAGTTCGCGCCTGTTGTCCTGTCGAGCCTGTTGTTTGCTGCGGCCCAGGCCGCCGCGCAGGCACCCGCCGAATGTCCTTCGCTGCCGGCGAGCAGCGGCCTGAAATGGCAGCAGCAGGTGCAGTCGGACTTCCTGCTCTGCCGCGCCAGCACCGAGGATGGACGGGAAGTACTGAGCCTGATGCTGAGCGCACGCGATCCGGCGATTCCGCTCAGCCGCTCGCTGCGCCAGGAAAAAGGCAGTTTCGCCGGCGAGTCACTGTACTGGTACCAGCCCGATCTGGGTGGACAGCAGCCGCCGGGATACGCCGAACGACGCATCAGCGTGATCAAGCTGGACAAGGGCCGCTATGCGCAGATTGCCCTGTACCCGGGCAGCACGCAGGAACTGGGGTCGCTGCAGCAGCTGGCGCAGGGCATGAGCCTGACGCCTTCAGCCGTGGCCGCCGGACGTTGACGGTGACGGGGATGACTGCCTGGCAGCATCCCCGCCGGATCCGACGCATTGGCGGCAACGCCGGGCATGGCCTGATGGACGTCCTTTACGCGTGCTGTGCCGAAGAGCCGCCGGGCATGGCCCGGCGCTACCGACCTCTTCCGCCGGGCATGGCCCGGCGCTACCGGCTTCCTCCTGGGGGGCGGCGTCGGCCCTCAGAACCTGCCTTCCTGGAAATCGACGAAGGCCTGCATCAGTTCCTGGCGCGTGTTCATCACGAACGGGCCATGCCGCATCACCGGCTCCCGCAGTGGCCGGCCGGCCACCAGAATCAGCCGCGCCCCTTCGCTGCCAGCCGAAACGTGCAGCTGTTCACCGCCACCGAGCACCGCCAGTTCCTGGCGCGCCACATCACGTGCGGCATCCTGCTCGCCGACCGTGATCGCGCCCTCGAAGACATAGGCAAACGCGTTGTGGCCTTCCGGAAGCGTGTAGGTCCAGGCACGATCGGCCTCGAGGCGGACGTCCAGATACAACGGATCGGTGGCCGGCTGCACGATCGGGCCGGTGGTGCCATCGACAGTACCGGCGATCACCTTCACCTCCACACCCGGCTCCGGCTGCACCACCGGGATGCGTTCCGGCGCGAACTCCTGGTACTTCGGGTCCGTCATCTTCTCGCGCGCGGGCAGGTTCACCCACAGCTGGAAACCGCGCATCTGCCCGCTTTCCTGTTCCGGCATCTCCGAATGCACCAGGCCCCGGCCTGCAGTCATCCACTGCACGCTGCCCGGGGTCAGCAGGCCCTCGTTGCCGTGGTTGTCGCGGTGGCGCATGCGTCCGTCCAGCATGTAGGTGACCGTCTCGAAACCGCGGTGCGGATGCTCCGGGAAACCGGCGATGTAGTCTTCGGCGCGGTCCGTACCGAATTCATCCAGCAGCAGGAACGGATCCAGATCCGGCAGCGTCGGGCCGCCGATGACACGGGTCAGGCGCACGCCGGCGCCGTCGGACGTGGGCATGCCACGGATGGTGCGCAGGACGCGGACCGGTTCGGGAAGGCTCATGGCGACTCCTGTTGGATGGATGCCACTGAAGATGGACGCCGCGGCGCCGTCCGCCAATGGATGACGCCGCAACCGATTGTTCCATCCCTGGTGTTCGCCGGGCGTCATGCCGGCGGTTCCGCGACACGGATGTCTGCCCGCAGCCCATGCCGCACACGCGGTCACCACCTTCGTACGACCAAAGTACTACCGCCGATGGGCCCCGCACGCATTGACCCTGTAAAGGGCACGCGGGACTCTTTGACTGTCTTTCCGGGAGAGAGCACCTCATGAAAGGGTTTGCCAAACTGGGTTGGGCGGCACTCGCCCTGCTCGGCGCGTTCTGTCTGGGCACCGTGGCCTTGCGCCGCGGCGAACACATCAACGCGCTGTGGATCGTCGTCGCCGCTGTTTCGATCTACCTGATCGCCTATCGCTTCTACAGCCTGTTCATCGCCAACAAGGTGATGCAGGTGGATCCGACCCGGGCTACGCCGGCGGTGATCAACAACGATGGCCTGGACTACGTGCCGACCAACAAGCACGTGCTGTTCGGCCACCACTTCGCGGCCATCGCCGGCGCCGGTCCACTGGTGGGCCCGGTGCTCGCGGCGCAGATGGGCTACCTGCCCGGACTGCTGTGGCTGGTGGTGGGCGTGGTGCTGGCCGGTGCGGTACAGGACTTCATGGTCCTGTTCCTGTCCAGCCGGCGCAACGGCCGCTCACTGGGCGATCTGGTCCGCGAGGAAATGGGACAGGTGCCCGGCACCATCGCGCTGTTCGGCGCGTTCCTGATCATGATCATCATCCTGGCGGTGCTGGCGATGGTGGTGGTCAAGGCGCTGGCGGAAAGCCCGTGGGGCATGTTCACGGTGATAGCCACGATGCCCATCGCGATCCTGATGGGCATCTACATGCGCTACATCCGGCCGGGCAAGATCGGCGAGATCTCGGTGGTGGGCCTGGTGCTGCTGCTGGCCGCGATCTGGTACGGCGGCAAGGTTGCTGCAGATCCGGTGTGGGGCCCGGCCTTCACCTTCACCGGCACGCAGATCACCTGGATGCTGATCGGCTACGGCTTCGTCGCTTCGGTGCTGCCCGTGTGGCTGTTGCTGGCACCGCGCGACTACCTGTCGACCTTCCTCAAGATCGGCACCATCGTCGCTCTGGCCATCGGCATCCTGATCGTGATGCCCGAGCTGAAAATGCCCGCACTGACCCAGTTCGCCGCCAGTGGCGATGGCCCGGTGTGGAAGGGCGGCATGTTCCCGTTCCTGTTCATCACCATTGCCTGCGGCGCGGTATCCGGTTTCCACGCGCTGATTTCCTCGGGCACCACGCCGAAGCTGCTGGCCAATGAATCGCACATGCGCTACATCGGCTATGGCGGCATGCTGATGGAATCGTTCGTGGCGGTGATGGCGCTGGTGGCTGCGTCGATCATCGATCCGGGCATCTACTTCGCGATGAACAGCCCGGCGGCGGTGATCGGTGCCGATGCGGCGTCTGCCGCGCACTACATCACCAACACCTGGGGCTTCACCATCACGCCGGAACAGCTGACCGCCACGGCCGCCGCGATCGGCGAACCGACGATCCTGCACCGCGCCGGTGGTGCTCCGACGCTGGCGGTGGGCATCGCAATGATCCTGCATGAAGCCATTCCCAGCGGCAGCGACGCGATGATGGCGTTCTGGTACCACTTCGCCATCCTGTTCGAAGCGTTGTTCATCCTGACCGCCGTGGATGCGGGCACCCGCGCAGGCCGCTTCATGCTGCAGGATCTGCTGGGCAACTTCATTCCGGCGCTGAAGAAGACCGAGTCGTGGACGGCCAACATCATCGGCACGGCCGGCTGCGTGGCGCTGTGGGGCTACTTGCTCTACACCGGCGTGGTCGATCCGTTCGGCGGCATCCAGACCCTGTGGCCGCTGTTCGGCATCTCCAACCAGATGCTGGCCGGTATCGCGCTGATGCTGGGGACGGTGGTGCTGTTCAAGATGAAGCGTGACCGCTACGCGTGGGTGACCGCGGTACCGGCCACCTGGCTGCTGATCTGCACCACCTATGCCGGCTTCATCAAGATCTTCGACAGCAACCCGGCGCAGGGCTTCCTGGCGCAGGCGCACAAGTTCCAGGCCGCCATCGCCAGCGATACCATCACCGCACCGGCCAAGTCGGTGGCGCAGATGCAGCAGATCGTGGTCAATGCCTACGTCAACACCGGCCTGACCGCGCTGTTCCTGCTGGTGGTGGGTGCGGTGCTGACCTATTCGATCCGCACGATCCTGGCCGCACGCCGCAATCCGCAGCGCAGCGACCGCGAGACCCCGTACGTGGCGCTGAAGCCGCATGAAATGGTGGATCTGTAATGAGCACGCAACTGGTTCCCGTTGGCCAGTACCAGGCGCACCGCCGCGTGTGGCGACGCCTGGTGCAGACCGCACGCCTGTGCTGTGGCATCCCTGATTACGACAACTACGTCCGGCACATGCTGGAGAAGCATCCGGACCAGGAACCGATGGACTACAAGACGTTCTTCCGCGAACGTCAGGAAGCGCGGTACGGCGGACGCAACGGCGGACGCTGCTGCTGAAAGGCATGACGGTGCTGGATCTGTTGTAGATCCACGCATCGCATTGAGTCCGGGGTCAGATCCGTTTCCTCCGGGAAACGGATCTGACCCCTTCTCTGCTCATGGGTCGGCATGAAGTGCATCCACGCATGGCGTGGATCTGCCGCAGATCGCGGGAAAGCGCAGCCATAGCGACCCGCGCTCAGCCGTTGGCCATCCACTTCAGGATCAGGCCGGTGACATAGGCCAGCCCGGTGCCGGTGGCATAGCCCACCGTGCCGAGCAGCACGCCGACCGGTGCCAGTGTCGGATGGAAGGCCGCAGCCACCACCGGCGCCGATGCCGCCGCACCGATGTTGCCCTGCGAACCAATGGCGAAGAAGAACAGCGGTGCACGGACCAGCTTGGCCACGGCCCACAGCACCAGCACGTGGGTCGCCATCCAGATCGCGCCGAGCAGGAACAGCCACGGCCGATCCAGCAGCGACAGCAGGTTCATCTGCATGCCGATGCAGGCGATCAGGAAGTACAGGAACACCGTGCCCAGGCGCGAGGCACCCGCCGCTTCCAGACGACGTGCACGGGTGAAGCTCAGGCCCAGGCCCATCGCGGTGGACAGCAGGATCACCCAGACGAACTGGCTGTCCAGGCTGAACTGGCTGGCCCAGCTCACGTTGGCCTTGAACCAGCCCGACAGCGGCGCGGCGATCGCGTGCGCCAGGCCGACACCGCCCAGGGCAACGCCGACGATCACCATCAGGTCGGTCATGCTGGGAATACGCGCGTTCTGCGCTTCATAGGCGCTGATGCGCGCCTTCATCTCGTCGATGGCACGGGTGTCGGCACCGTTGCGCGTGTCGATCTGCTGCGCGCGGTTGGCCAGGAACAGCAGGATCGCCATCCACAGGCTGGCGCAGGCCACGTCGACCACGGCGAACTGGCCGAACGTGGTCGCATCGGTACCGAACACTTCGCGCATCGCGACCATGTTGGCGCCGCCGCCGATCCAGCTGCCGGCCAGTGCGGCCATGCCGGCCCAGGTATCACCGGCGACCGTTTCCGGGTGGATCAGTTTCATCACCTGGAACGAGACGATGGCGCCGAGCATGATGCCGGCGGTACCGGCACAGAACACGAGCAGCAGCTTCGGGCCGAGCTTGATGACCCCTTTGAGGTCGATCGACAGGGTCAGCAGGACCAGCGCGGCCGGCAGCAGCACATCGCGTGCGACCGGGTTGTACAGCGACGTGTTGTGGCCATCGATGACACCGGCGGTGTTGTAGATGGCCGGGATGAAGTAACACAGCAGCAGGGCCGGCACCCAGGCGAAGATCTTCTTCAGCAGCGGGGTGGGACCACTGGCGGCCCAGAAGATCAGGGCCAGGGTGGCGGCAATCAGGCCCAGGCCAACGATATCGTTGCTGATCAGGGCAGTAGCGGGTTCGGTCGGCATGGGATCCTCTGTCGATCGAAAGAGCGGAAAAAAAAGCGCCGCATAAGGCGGCGCGGGTCGAGATTAACACCCTCTTCACGGCGGGTCATGCTGCAGTGCCGGCCTCGCCTTTCCCGAAACGGAGCGTGTCCATGCAACTGGGTGCCTTCTCGGTCAGCCTTTCGGTCAAGGACCTGGCCGCCTCCCGCGCGTTCTATGAGGCGCTGGGCTTCTCGGTCACCGGCGGCGATGCGACGCAGAACTGGCTGGTGCTGCGCAACGATGGTGTCGTCATCGGCCTGTTCCAGGGCATGTTTGAAGGCAACCTGTTGACCTTCAACCCGGGCTGGGACCAGCACAAGCAGGAACTGCCGCGTTTCCAGGACGTCCGCGAACTGCAGGCAGCGCTGGATGCGCAGGGTATCGCGCTGCAGGTCCGGGCCGATCCCGACAGTGAAGGCCCCGCCTTCCTGCAACTGATGGATCCGGACGGCAACGTGATCCTGGTCGACCAGCATGTGCCGAGGCCGAAGGCCTGACCCCGCGACTGCGATCATCCGCCGGGGCGCGAAGCACCGAAATCCAGGGTGGCCTGCGTTCCGCGCGGCTGGCAGGGCTGCAGCTGCAGGGTCCAGCCAAGGTGCTCGCACAGGCGCGCAATCAGGTCCAGGCCGATCCCGCCACGATCGACACGCTCTCCCCGGGCCATGCGTGCGTGGATCGCAGCGATCTCCTCCGGGCTCATGCCATGCCCCGGGTCCTGCAGGGTCAGCACCGCCGAAGCGCTCAGGCGCAGTTCGATGTGCCCGCGGCCGCTGTTCTCGATCGCGTTGCGCAACAGGTTGCCGATCGCCGCCTGCACCACCGCCAGCGGGGCAACGATGTCCACCGGCGCGGCCTGGATACCGATGCTCAGATCCTTGTCGCCCAGCAGATGGCGATGATGCTCGACGATGTCCGGCAGCAGCTGGTCCAGTGCGATGCGCTCGGCACGCGCCGCCAGCCGCGCCGGATCGCGCGCAAGCACCAGCAGCAGTTCGATCAGCTGCTCCACGCCCTGCGCGGTGCGCAGCACGCGCTGGATCTGCTGCCGGGCACGGTCCGGCAGGCCCGGCTGCTCCAGGGCCAGCTCGGCGGCGCCGGTCATCACCGCAATCGGGGTGCGCAGCTCATGGCTGGCAGTGCTGATGAACACCCGCTCGCGTTCCACGAACTGCTCGTTGCGTTCGAGGTAGTCATTCAACGCATCGGCGATGGTGTGCAGCTCGGAACTGCCACGCGGGTCGACATCGATGCGCTGGCCCTGCGCGCCCGGCCGCAACGCGCCGATGCGCTGCGCCAGGAGGCTGAGCGGACGCACCATGCGCTCCATGCCGAAGGACGCCATCAGCACGGTGACGAAGATCATGATCACCCCGGCCAGCATCACCCACCGCGTGGCGAACTGCTCAAGGTCGTGGAAGTCGGAGATGTCCAGCACCAGCGCAACGCGCCCCATCGAGTCTGTATCACGCACCATGACCGCCGTTTCGCGGTCCTTCACCATCACCCCGTCATGCAGGCCGGGATGCAGGGTGCGCAGGCTGTCAGGCAGGTTCACCGCGTCGAAACGGTACAGGCTGAGCGTGTCCGAGTCCTGCCATCGATAGTGTGGCTCGTGCTCGACATGCTCGACGATGCTGTCCAGTTCGGAGTTGAGCAGCGCGCGCCAGGCGGCGTGTTCGGCGTGCTCGTGCACATAGTTGCCTACGCTGAACACCGCCAGCGAAAGCAGTGCCAGGTAGCCCAGCAGCCACCACAGCACGCGGCGGTACAGCGGTCCGGGTCTACGCACCTTCATCGTCATTCCTGCCGGCCTCGGCGGCGGTGGGCAGGGCCAACCGGTAGCCGACCCGCGGCAGCGTGTGGATCAGCTTGTCCACGAACGGTCCATCCACGCTGCGGCGCAGTTCGTAGACATGCGAGCGCAGCAGGTCGCCGTCCGGTGGCTCGTCGCCCCACAGGGCGAATTCGAGCTGCTGGCGGGTGACCGCGCCGGGGCTGGCGCGCATCAGCACTTCCAGCAGCTTGCGGCAGGCCGGATACAGATGCAGGACCTGTCCGGCGCGCTGCGCCTCCAGGGTCGCCAGGTCCAGCACCAGATCACCCACCTGCAGCCGCTTGCGGGGGTTGCGTCCCTGTGCCCGCAGCAGCAGGGCCTCCAGCCGCACTTCCAGCTCCGGCAACGCGAACGGCTTGGTCAGGTAGTCATCAGCGCCGGCACGGAAGCCGGCAATCTTGTCCGGCAGTTCGTCGCGTGCGGTCAGCATGATCACCGGCACCTCCGAGCCATGCTCGGCACGCAGGCGGCGCAGCACTTCCGGCCCTTCCATCCGGGGCAGCATCCAGTCCAGGATCACCGCGTCATAGGGATGGCTGCCCGCCAGATGCAGGCCGGTGATGCCATCGGGAGCCACATCCAGCACATGACCGCGCGACTCGAAGTAGTCGAACAGATTGGCCACCAGCTGCCGGTTGTCCTCGATCACCAACAGGCGCATGCATGAAAGTTCCACGGAAGTTCGTACCATGGTAGCGCCACGCATGTCGGAATGAGGTCGCCCCGGCGATACTCCGACGCTTTTCCCACCCCCGCCGCCTCAAAATGGCCGTTTTGCTCCCGGAGCCTGCCGTGCCCGTAGCCCTGCCCCGCCGTTGGCGCCTGCCCCTGCTCTGGCTGTTGATCATCGCGGCGCTGGCTGCCGGCATCGGCATGCGCCAACCGCAGCCACCGGACGAACCCCGCTTCGTACTGGCCGCCAGGACCATGGTGGAAAGCGGGGAATGGCTGCTGCCGCATCGTGGCAGCGAGCTGTATGCGGAGAAGCCGCCGGTGTTCATGTGGCTGCAGGCGGCGGCCTACGAAGTGGTAGGCAGCTGGCAGTGGTCGTTCCTGCTGCCTTCGCTGCTGGGGGCCCTGCTCAGTCTGTGGTTGGTGTCGGATCTGGCACGCCGACTGTGGTCGCCGCGCCATTCCCTCTATGCCATCGGCGCCCTGTTCTGCACCCTGCAGTTCGGCCTGATGGCCAAGCGTGCGCAGATCGATATGGTGCTGGTCGGGATGACGACGCTGGCCCTGTGGGGCCTGCTGCGGCATCTGTGCGAGCGACGCAATGTGCCGGCGCTGTGGCTGGCCGGCTTTGCCGCCGGCCTGGGCACGGTGACCAAAGGCGTAGGTTTCCTGCCGCTGCTGATGGTGCTGCCCTGGTTCGGCTGGTGGCTGTACCAGCATCGCCGCGGCCGTCGCATCGAGGGTCCGCACCCGGCGACCCTGCTGTGGCTGATCCCTGCATTCCTGCTCGGCGTGGCCGTCTGGCTGGCCCCGCTGGGCTGGGCCCTGCTGCACGAACCCAGTGCCTCGCTGCAGTCCTATGCGCATGAACTGCTGTTCAAGCAGACCGGCACCCGCTATGCCAACGCCTGGCACCACCGGCAGCCGGTCTGGTACTACCTGCAGGTGATCCTGACACTGTGGCTGCCGGGTGCCCTGTTGCTGCCGGTGCTGGCCCGCCCGTGGTGGCGGCGCCTGCGCCGTGGCGACCGCCGGCAGTGGCTGCTGCTGGGGTGGGCGCTGCTGGTGCTGGTGTTCTTCAGCGCCAGCCCCGGCAAGCGCGAGGTCTACCTGCTGCCGATGCTGCCTGCCGTGGCCCTTGCCGCCGCGCCCCTGCTGCCCGGCCTGCTGCGCAGGCTGTGCGTGCGCCGGTATCTGTTCGGTTACAGCCTGGTGCTGATGCTGGCAACCGCCGTGCTGGGCGTGATGCTGCTCACCGAAAGTCACTGGGCGCAGGCGCAGCTGCAGCGGCGTGCGATGCCCGACACCCTGCTGCCGGTGCTGGGCGACGGCCTGCTGACGTTCGCGATCGCCGTGGCTACCCTGGCCGTGTGGTTGCGCGTGCGGCGCGCCGCCACCCTGGTACTGCTCACACACGGCCTGCTGTGGATGCTGTACGGCCTGGTGCTGATTCCGGCGCTCGACCCCTACGCCTCGTCGTCGGCGCTGATGCGCCGGGTCGGCGCGAGGATCGGCCCCGATGCCGAACTGGCACTGGTGGCCTGGCGCGAGCAGAACCTGCTGCAGGCCGACCGCGCCGTGCGCGAGTTCGGCTTCAAGCGGCCCTGGCCTGAACAGTGGCACGACGCCGGCCCCTGGCTGGCCGAAGCACCCGACCGGCGCTGGCTGCTGGTGCTCGACAAGGCCATGAGTCCCTGCGTGGATGCCGCCCAGGTGATCGACATCGGCGTCGCCAACCGCAACCGCTGGCAACTGGTGCCCGGCACCGCCTGGGATGCCGGCTGCCACGCCGAGCGGGCCGGCGCCAACGAAGAAGAAGACTGAATCATCCCCCACGCGGGCCGGCGGTTAACCCGGCCCGAACGCAGGTCCGACCCTTCTCCGACATCAACCTGACGAGCATGGCGCCGGTTCATCGTCACGGTGTTTTCCTGCATGTCCGTCCGTCCTCCCGTCTCCGGGGTTGCTTCGGCCTACTCCACGCTGGCATCGCGGTTCGCCGTAACCCACCTGTGGCTTCCACTGCTCATCGTGCTGCCCCTGTTCGCCGTGTTCATGGAGGGGGGAGCCGATCAATGGCTGGCTGACCACCTGTTCCGGTTGGAGGGCGGCCGCTGGGCACTGCAGGATGCGTGGTTCACCCGCTCGCTGGTGCACCGGGGCGGCAAGTGGTTCAGCACCGCCGCGGCGCTGGTGGTGATACTGCTGAGCTTTCACCACTGGCGCCGCGGACGTGATCGCACCCTGCGATGGGCGCTGCTTTATGTCGTAATTGCCCTGGCGCTGGGAACCGGCGGCGTGTCGCTGCTGAAGTCGCTGGTGCCGATGGACTGCCCGTGGGATCTGCTGCGCTACGGCGGCCACCAGCCTTATATCGGGCTTTTCAGCCATCGTCCGGCCGACATGCCGATGACCGCGTGCTTTCCCGCCGGCCATGCCAGTGCCGGCTATGCCTGGCTGAGCCTGTACTTTTTCGCCCTGCTGTGGCGTCCTGCCTGGCGCTGGACCGGCCTGGCACTGGGCCTGGGCAGCGGGCTGCTGTTCGGCATCAGCCAGCAGCTGCGGGGTGCACATTTTCTGTCGCATGACCTTGCCACAGCCCTGCTGTGCTGGCTGCTGTCACTGGGGCTGTACGTTCTGGTCCGCCATCACCTGGACCGCACCAACCGCCTGGAGGCGAACGCATGAATGCTTCGGTCCAACGCTCGTTCCGTGTGCCATCGCTGGCCGTCCTGCGCAGCTGGCGGCCACAGCTGTCCACCGAGGCGTTGATCGCGCTGACCAGCCTGTTCTTCGCCCTGGCCGGCAACGGCCTGTTCTGGCGCAGCGCGATGGCCAGCCACCCGGAGAGCCTGCGCTACGCGGTGTCGCTGCTGCTGTTGCTGCTCGGCACGCATGGCCTGCTGCTGGGCCTGCTGGTCTGGCGCTGGAACGCCAAGGTGGTGATCAGCGCGCTGCTGCTGGTAACGGCCTTCGCCGCCCACTACATGAGCCGTTACCACATCTATCTGGACGCGGACATGCTGCGCAACGTGCTGGCGACCGATCCGAAGGAAAGCCGCGAACTGATGACGGTCTCGCTGCTGTGGCCGGTACTGCTGCTGGCGGCACTGCCGATGGTGCTGGTGTGGCGGGTGCAGCTGCAGCGGCGCAGCTGGGGGCGCAGCCTGCTGTGGCGCCTGGGCTTCCTGGCGGTGGCTGCGGTGACCGCTGTTGGCGGTGCACTGATCTCGTTCCAGGACGTCTCCGCACTGATGCGCAACCAGCGTGAAGTGCGTTACCTCGCCACCCCGGCCAACGTGCTGCTGGGTCTTCCACGTGCACTGCGCGGCGACAACCCGGTGCAGCGCGCGCCGAAACTGCCGATCGGCACCGACGCCAAGGCCACCCCACGCGCTCCGGCGAGCAAACCGCGGCTGCTGGTAATCGTGATGGGCGAGACCGTGCGTGCACAGAACTGGGGCCTCAACGGCGGCCGCAATACCACGCCGGAACTGGCCCAGGCACCGGTGATCAACTTCCCCGACATGCACTCCTGCGGCACCAGCACCGAAGTTTCGCTGCCCTGCCTGTTCTCGCCATGGGGACGCCACGACTACGACGAGAAGAAGATCCGCGCGCACCAGTCGCTGCTGCACGTACTGAACCGTGCCGGCATCGCACCGCTGTGGCGTGACAACCAGTCCGGCTGCAAAGGCGTGTGCGAAGGACTGGACTTCCAGTCGCTGTCCGATGCGACCACCCCGGGCCTGTGCGCCGACGGCCGCTGCATGGACGAGATCCTGCTGCAGGACCTGGCCACCCAGGTGCGTGCCAGGCCCGGCGACCGCGTGGTCGTGCTGCACCAGCTGGGCAACCATGGCCCGGCGTATTTCGAGCGCTATCCGGCCGCCTTTGCCCGCTTCAAGCCAACCTGCGACACCCGTGACATCGGCCGGTGCTCACGTGAAGAGATCACCAACAGCTATGACAATGCCGTGCTGTACACCGATCATTTCCTGAGCAAGACCATCGGCACGCTGCAGGGCATGCAGGACTACGACACGGCGATGATCTACCTGTCCGACCATGGCGAATCGCTGGGTGAGAAGGGCCTGTACCTGCACGGCGTGCCCTATGCGATCGCCCCGGCCGAGCAGACCCGCGTACCGATGACGATGTGGTTCTCGCCGGGCTTCGCCAGCAGTCGCGGGCTGGACCTGCAGTGCGTGCGAAAGCGTTCGGCAGCGTATACCGACCACGACAACCTGTTCCCGTCGGTGCTGGGCCTGATGCAGGTGAAGACGGCGCTGTACGAGCGCGATCGCGACGTGTTTGCCGGCTGCGAGAGCTGAGGGGTGTTCGGCAGGGCTTGCAGCCCTGCACCTGCAGAGGCAACGGCAGCAGCAACAGCGTGCAATCCGTGGGTAGGCGGGGTGGGTCCGGTGGCGGGGGACGCCGTAAATACGTCCTTGTAGGCTCGGTCGCCGCATCCATGCGGCTCACGCCCCCGCCACCGGACCCAGCCC
>NZ_JADCQA010000022.1:0-21768 GCF_014947095.1 Stenotrophomonas sp. B2
CGGTGTCGGAGTGCGGGGTGTCAGCCGCATGGATGCGGCTGCCAAGCCTACAGGGACGTACTTGCGGCGTCCCCGCACTCCGACACCGCCCCACCAGACCGCGGATCAGCCCAGAGCCGGCTGTTGCCTTTGACGTTGCACTGGCTTGCAGCAGGTGCAGGGCGCAGCCCTGCCGAACCCCTACCCCTCCCTCCGGGGTAAACTAGCGCGATGGCTTCCCGTCCCGCGCACGACCTGCTCAACCGCGTCTTTGGTTACGACGATTTCCGTGGTCCGCAGCAGGACATCGTGGAGCACGTGGCTGCCGGTCACGACGCCCTGGTGTTGATGCCCACCGGCGGTGGCAAGTCGCTGTGCTACCAGGTGCCCGCCCTGCTGCGCGACGGATGCGGCATTGTCATCTCACCGCTGATCGCACTGATGCAGGACCAGGTCGAAGCCCTGCGCCAGCTGGGCGTGCGCGCCGAATACCTGAACTCGACGCTGGACGCGGACACTGCCGGCCGCGTCGAACGCGAACTGCTGGCCGGTGAGCTGGACATGCTCTATGTCGCACCCGAGCGCCTGCTGACGGGTCGCTTCCTGTCCCTGCTCTCGCGCAGCCGGATCGCCCTGTTCGCGATCGACGAAGCCCATTGCGTGTCGCAATGGGGCCATGACTTCCGCCCCGAGTACCGCCAGCTGACGGTGCTGCACGAGCGCTGGCCGCAGATTCCCCGGATTGCCCTGACAGCCACCGCCGATCCGCCGACCCAGCGCGAGATCGCCGAGCGCCTGGACCTGCAGGATGCCCGCCATTTCGTCAGCTCCTTCGACCGCCCCAACATCCGCTACACCGTGGTGCAGAAGGACAACGCACGCAAGCAGCTGACCGATTTCCTGCGCGGCCATCGCGGCGAGGCGGGCATCGTCTACTGCATGTCGCGGCGCAAGGTCGAGGAAACCGCCGAGTACCTGCGCGGACAGGGCTTCAACGCCCTGCCCTACCACGCCGGCCTGCCCGCCGACGTCCGCGCGGACAACCAGCGCCGCTTCCTGCGCGAGGACGGCATCGTCATGTGCGCCACCATCGCCTTCGGCATGGGCATCGACAAGCCGGACGTGCGCTTCGTTGCGCATACCGACCTGCCCAAGTCGATGGAAGGCTACTACCAGGAAACCGGCCGCGCCGGCCGCGATGGCGAAGCGGCCGAAGCATGGCTGTGCTACGGCCTGGGCGACGTCGTGCTGCTCAAGCAGATGATCGAGCAGTCCGAAGCCGGCGAGGAACGCAAGCAGCTGGAGCGGTCCAAGCTCGACCACCTGCTCGGCTACTGCGAATCCATGCAATGCCGCCGCCAGGTGCTGCTGGCCGGCTTCGGGGAGACCTATCCCCGCCCCTGCGGCAACTGCGACAACTGCCTGACCCCGCCAGCGGCATGGGACGCGACGGTTCCCGCGCAGAAGGCACTGAGCTGCGTCTACCGCAGCGGCCAGCGCTACGGCGTCGGCCACCTGATCGACATCCTGCGCGGCAGCGAGAACGAGAAGGTGCGCCAGCAAGGTCATGACCAGCTCAGCACCTACGCCATCGGCCGCGACCTGGATGCAAGGACCTGGCGCAGCGTATTCCGCCAGCTGGTGGCCGCCAGCCTGCTCGAAGTGGACAGCGAAGGCCACGGCGGCCTGCGCCTGACCGATGCCAGCCGCGACGTACTGAAGGGCCGCCGCACGGTGAACATGCGCCGCGAGGCTGCGACCAGCGCCGGCCGCGAACGCAGCGCGCAGCGCACCGGCCTGTCGGTCCCCCCGCAGGATCTGGCCCTGTTCAATGCCCTGCGCGGCCTGCGTGCCGAACTGGCCCGCGAGCAGAACGTGCCGGCCTTCGTGATCTTCCACGACAGTACCCTGCGCAACATCGCCGAACAGCGCCCCACCAGTCTGGACGAGCTGGCCCGGGTCGGCGGCATCGGTGGCACCAAGCTGAGCCGCTATGGTCCGCGCCTGGTGGAAATCGTGCGCGAAGAGGGGTAGCGCCCGGCCTCCTGTAGAGCCGAGCCCACGCTCGGCTGTTGCCGCAGAAGCAGCCAAGCGCGGGCTCGGCTCTACATTGGTGCCGCTCCAATCTTGAACCGGCCATTCAGCCGGAAGTGCATCCGGGCCCGCTTGCGGCTAGATTAGCGCCATGTCCCTGGCCTCGACCCTGCTCCGCGTCGTGCTCATGCTCAGCCTGTTGCTCAACGGGCTGAACGCGGCCATGGCCAGCGGTCATGAGGAGATGGGCCGCATGGCCCACGTGATGATGGCGACGATGGCGGGCGACGCCGACTGCCATCACCACGCCGCCATGTCCGCCGACGAGGCGCCGCAGGCCCAACCGGCGGCCCACGATGCGCATTGCCAGATCAAGGACTGCCTGCGCAGCTGTGCCCAGCATCCCCTGCTGGCGGTGCAGGCGCTACCCTTCATGGCCGGTCCCGGCCTGTCGCTGACACCGCAGCCGATGCCGGCCAACGGCCGCCCGGCGCCGCCGTTGCCGCCACTTTCCCGCCCCCCCATCGCCTGATCCACACGCGTCGTGCGCCACGCGCACTCAAGCCGGCCCGCTGCCGGCGTCCTACCGTGTCTGGAGTCACCACCATGAATACCCGCATTCCCCCCGGCCCGGGCGCCCTGCCCATGCCGTCGCGCCGCCTGTTCGTTCAGGGTCTCGCCGCTGGCGGCGTGGTTGCCGGCATCGCCTCGGTCGGCGTGCCGCAGCGCGCGCTCGCTGCGGCCAGTGCCGCCCCGCGCCTGGCCGGCGCACCCGCCGTGCTGACCGATACCCGCCTGGAACTGGCCATCGGCGAATCGCTGGCCAACTTCACCGGTCGCACCCGGCCGGCGATCACCGTCAACGGCTCACTGCCGGCACCGATCCTGCGCTGGCGCGAGGGCCAGACCGTGGATCTGTTCGTACGCAATACGCTGGACCGCCACCCGACCTCGATCCACTGGCACGGCATCCTGCTGCCGGCCAACATGGACGGCGTCCCGGGCCTGAGCTTCAACGGCATCGGTCCCGGCGAGACCTACCACTACCACTTCCAGCTCAAGCAGTCGGGCACGTACTGGTATCACAGCCATTCGATGTTCCAGGAGCAGGCCGGCCTGTATGGCGCACTGATCATCGACCCAGCCGAGCCGGCCCCGTACCGGCACGACCGCGAGCACGTGATCATGCTGTCGGACTGGACCGACATGGACCCGGGTGCACTGTTCCGGCGCATGAAGAAGCTCGCCGAGCACGACAACTACTACAAGCGCACCCTGCCCGACTTCGTGCGCGATGTGCGCCGCGATGGCTGGTCTGCGGCGCTGTCCGACCGCGGCATGTGGGGACGGATGCGGATGACACCCACCGACATCTCCGACATCAACGCGCATACGTACACCTACCTGATGAACGGCACCGCGCCGGCCGGCAACTGGACCGGGCTGTTCCGCACTGGCGAGAAGGTGCTGCTGCGCTTCATCAACGGCGCCTCGATGACCTACTTCGACGTGCGCATTCCCGGCCTGAAGATGACCGTGGTCGCTGCCGATGGCCAGTACATCCATCCGGTCAGCATCGATGAGTTCCGCATCGCCCCCGCCGAGACCTACGACGTGCTGGTCGAACCCAGCGGGCAGGATGCGTTCACCATCTTCTGCCAGGACATGGGCCGCACCGGCTACGCGGCCGGCACCCTGGCCGTGCGCCACGGCCTGCAGGCGCCGGTTCCCGCCCGCGACCCGCGCCCGCTGCTGACGATGAGCGATATGGGTCACGACATGGGCGGCGGTCACGGCGGTCATGACATGGCCGCGATGAAAGGCATGGAAGGCGGCTGCGGCGCCAGCATGGGGCACGGCGCGCAGGGCGGCGCGACGACCACCGGCAAGGCACCGCAGCACCCGGCCAGCGAACGCAACAATCCGCTGGTGGACATGCAGAGCTCGGCCACCGATCCCAAGCTGGACGATCCCGGCATCGGCCTGCGCGACAACGGCCGCCAGGTGCTGACCTACGGCGCGATGCGCAGCCTGTTCGAGGACCCCGATGGCCGCGAGCCCAGCCGTGAGATCGAGCTGCACCTGACCGGCCACATGGAGAAGTTCTCCTGGTCGTTCGACGGCATTCCATTCGCCAGCGCCGAGCCACTGCGGCTGAACTACGGCGAGCGCATGCGCATCGTGCTGGTCAACGACACGATGATGCAGCATCCGATCCACCTGCATGGCGTCTGGAGCGATGTGGAGGACGCGCAGGGCAACTTCCAGCTGCGCAAGCACACGGTGGACATGCCGCCGGGCACCCGCCGCAGCTACCGCGTGCGCGCCGATGCGCTCGGCCGCTGGGCCTATCACTGCCACCTGCTCTACCACATGGAAGCGGGGATGATGCGCGAAGTGAGGATCGAAGAATGAAGCGCTCCCTTTTCTCCCCCAGCCTGCTGGCAATGGCCCTGACCGTCGCACTGCCTGCTTTCGCACAGTCGCACGCGGGCCATGACATGCCCACACCCGCACCGGCACCGGCGCCGAAGACCAAGCAGCCCACTGCCGAAGACGCGGTTGATCACTCGAAGATGGATCATTCGACGATGGATCATTCGACGATGGATCATTCGACGATGGATCATTCGACGATGGATCATTCGACGATGGATCACTCGCAGATGGATCACGCGGCGATGGATCACTCGCAGATGGATCACGCGGCGATGGGTCACGGCACGTCCGCACCGACCGAGCCGCGCGAGCCGATTCCAGTGCCCACCGACGCCGATCGTGCCGCCGCGTTTCCGCCCATCGCCCATGGCGCGATGGAGCATGCGCCGGAGATCAACAGCCTGCTGCTGATCGACCGCCTGGAGCATTGGGACGGCAAAAACAGCAGCGGCCAGGCCTGGGAGGCCACCGGCTGGATCGGCGGCAACATCAACCGCCTGTGGCTGCGCACCGATGGCGAGCGCAGTGAGGGCCGCACCGAATCCTCGGCGGTGGAAGCACTGTACGGGCGCAGCGTGTCGCCCTGGTGGGATGTGCTGGTGGGTGTCCGCCAGGACTTCCGCCCCGCCGATTCCCGAACCTGGGCGGCCATCGGCATCCAGGGCCTGGCGCCGTACAAGTTCGAGAGTTCGGCCACGCTCTATGCCGGCTCCGGCGGACAGCTGCTGGCCAAGGCCGAAGTGGAGTACGATGTGCTGCTGACCAACCGGCTGATCCTGCAGCCGCTGGTGGAGGCCACCGTGGCCAGCAAGGACGAACCGGAGTACGGCATCGGGCGCGGCCTGAACAAGGTCGAGGCCGGACTGCGCCTGCGCTACGAGTTCAGCCGCCGCTTCGCGCCTTACATCGGTATCACCCATGAGCGCAGTTTCGGCGATACCGCCGACTATGCCGGCGACCACGCGCGCGACACGCGCTGGGTAGCGGGCGTGCGCATGTGGTTCTAGTCGGCACAATGCGTGCAGCAGCCGGCCCCGGTTCAGACCGGGGCCGGCTACACTGCGGCACGTTCTTTCGCAACTTGCATCATGGCCTTGCAGATCCGCCGCGCCACCTTCGCCGACGCTGAAGCGCTCTCAGCGATCGCCATCGCCACCTACACCGAAACCTGGGGCGACTCCTATCCGCCGCAGGATCTGCATGCGTTCCTGCATGCGCACTACAGCACGCAGCCGCAGCGCATCGAGCTGTCCGATCCACGCAGCGCGGTCTGGCTGCTGCTCGATGGCGATACGGTGGTCGGCTATCTGGCCGCAGGAGCCAACACCCTGCCGCATGTCGACGCCCGCGACGGCGACATCGAACTCAAGCGCCTGTATGTGCTGGCGGCGTACCAGAACGGCGGCCACGGGGCGCGCCTGATGGAGGCGTTCCTGCATTGGCTGGATACGCCGCAGCGCCGCACCCTGTGGGTCGGCGTCTGGGAGGAGAACCTCGGCGCACAGCGCTTCTACGCGCGCTACGGTTGCAGCAAGGCCGGCGAATACGACTTCATCGTCGGCGACAGCCGCGATCGCGAGTTCATCCTGCGCCGGGCCTGACGCCCCCGGGATCGCCGCTGCCCCGTGGGCCTGTCAGAAATCGAACAGGTCGGACAGGAAGCTTTCCTTCTTCTTTTTCTTGTAGCCGTAACCGTGCTGGCCACGGTTTTCGTCGTGACGCTGGCCAAGGTGGCGGGTATCGCGGTGCATCACCGGCGGTGGCACTGCCGCCGGTTGTGCCTGTGCTGGCGGCGGTGGCGGCACCGCCGCACCGGCATTGGCGCGCTCGATGATCTTGTCCAGTTCGCCACGATCCAGCCACACGCCGCGGCAATTCGGGCAGTAGTCGATCTCGATGCCATGGCGCTCGGCCATCTGTAGGGTCTGGGTCTTGCACACGGGGCACAGCATCGGCATTGCTCCTGTCAGGTCTGCTCTGGACTCTACCTGCTCTGCGATGACTGTCCGGCAACGCATGACCGATGGCAGGGGGACTTCCGGCGCGTGCCCTGCATCGCGCCGCATCGCACACTGCGGTCTGGTCCCGCATGGAATGCGCTGATGAGTGTCCTGTCCCGCCTGCCGACTGCCGCCCGGATCCTGCTGGTCCTGCTGGGAACGGGCCTGGGGCTGAACGTACGTGACATCGCGGCGGCGCTGGGGCGGCCCATCCCCGGCCTGCCGATCCCCTATGGCGGCAGCCTGCTCGACAACGCCCTGGCGGTGCTGGTGGCCGTGCTGCTGGCCCTGCTGCTGCGTCCGCGCCACATGGGGTTGGCCGAAAGCCTCGGCCTGCGCGGCAACGGGATGCGCGGACCGCTATGGGTGCTGCTGGCCAGCCTGCCCTGCTGGGTGGGTCTGGCCGTGCTCGGCCGACCCAACACGGCGCTGACCGCCCTCGATGCGACGATGCTGGCCATTCTGTTCCCGCTGGCCGAAGAGATTCTGTTCCGCGGCCTGGGCTTCATTCTGCTGGTGAAGATCGTGCGCGGCCCGTGGCCCTTGCTCGCACTGCCGCAGGCCCTGTTGTTCGGCATGGTGCACTGGCTTGGATTCGGCGGTTTCGATGGCGGCGGGGTGGCGCTGTTCGTCGGTACGGTGATCGCCTTGGGCGGCTTCGTCTTCGCCTGGCTGGACCGCCTGGATGGCAACACCCTGTGGTGCGGCCTGGTGCTGCATGTGTCGATGAACCTGGCCTGGAACGTGTTCAGCCTGGACGACGCCGTGGCGCTGGGTTGGCAGGCCACCAGCCTGCGCATCGGCACGGCTCTGCTGGCGGTCGCGGTCCTGGCCTGGGACATGCGCCGGCGCCGCCGTCTGTAACATCCACGTGGCTTGCCGTGCACGCCGGGATCACTACCGGATTGCGCATACTTGCGCGCCTTTTCACCGTCGCTGTCCGGAGTTGTCGCGTCATGTTGCTGTCCAAGCGCCACGTTGAACCGCGCGTCCTGCTGATCGAGGACGCGGAGGAGACCCGCGAACTGAGCCGCATGGCGCTGGAAAGCCAGGCCTGCCACGTGGTGGGGGTGAGCTCTGCCGAAGCGGCACTGGGCCTGCTGGCCGCCGGCGAGCGCTTCGACCTGCTGTTCACCGACGTCAATCTGGGCCCGATCAGCGGCATCGAAGCCGCCAACCGGGTCCGCGGCCTGCATCCCCAGCTGCCGATCCTGGTGACATCGGGCATGGACCAGCACGCCGTCCTGCCGCAGCTGCGCGACGGCATCCATTTCCTGCCCAAGCCGTACAACATGAGCGAGCTGCTCGATGCGATCCGCCTGTGCTTCCGCCACGCGGATGTGGGCGTATTGACCGGGCCGGATGCACAGGCGGCGTGAAGCGTCCATCCACGTCCTGCGTGGATGACCTCCGCCGTCAACCGCTGCTGTACGGCCCGGTGCCCGGGAACACCCTCAGTAGCGCGCGCGTGATCACGTCCGGGTAGACCGTGAAGTGGTCCTCGTCATCGATCACCATGTTCTCCACCTTCAATGAACGCCCGCTGCTGCGCAGCTGCTCGGCGAACTCGGCGTTGTCGCGCAGCATGTCGTTGCGGGTGAAGTAACGCGGCTCGGGCTTGACCGTTTCAAAGCTGCCTACCGACAGCACCACCGTGGTCGGCTGCGTCGGCGCCTTGGCCTCCGCCTGCATGCGCGGCACGCGATGATCATCGAACCACAGCGACGGACTGGACAGGATGTAGCTACGGAACATGTCCGGGCGCGTGGTCAGCACATAGGCACCGAACAGGCCACCATAGGAATGGCCTGCATAGGCGCGCCGCGCCGGATCGGTGCGGTAGCGCGTATCGATCATCGGCAGCACCTGCTCGGCAAGAAAGTCGCGATAGTGCGCGGCACCGCCGTAGCTGACGTCATCACTGTAGTCCCGCGGATCGGTACGTGCCGGGTCGCTGGGCGTGTAATCGCGCGAGCGGCTCTGCCTGGAGGTCAGCCCCTCCTGCGGCGGCAGCCCGACCAGGATGAAGTCTTCGATGTTGACGCCCCGCTGCCCCACCATGTGTCGCACGCTGCGTACCAGCGGGAAGCTGTACAGCGCGTCGGTCACGTACAGCACCGGATAGCGCTTTTCCGGATGTGCGGCGTAGTCGGCCGGCAACGCCACCCACACCGGGTAATCGCGGCCGACCGGATCGTGCACGCGCAGCGCCTCGGTATCCGGCAGCACCACACCCGGCGCGACGGTAGACGCGCTTTGCTTTGCCTGACTCTGCGCCGCCGGTGGCGCCACCGACATCGCACAGCCACTTACGGCCAGACAGGCCGCCACACTCCATCCACGCACACGCTGCATCCACACGCTCCCGTTACGGGCGGCGCACCGGATGGCGCCGCTGCCGCATCCTTGCATGCGATGCACGCCGGTGCCAGTGCGGTCAGGGCGAAGCTGGCGGCGCGGGGAACAGCGTGCGCAGCGCCTGCAATGCGGCCGGGTGATAGATCGTGGCGTGGGTTTCTTCCGGCAGCGGCAGGTACTTCACCAGCGGCGACGGCGACGGCTGTTGAAGCAGCGTGGCCAACTGCGCCGCGGAACTGGCCAGTTCCGGTTGCCCACTGCTGGCCAGGAATACGCGTGGCTTTGCGCGCATCACTGCCGGCAGCTGCTTGGCCGCACCCGCCAGCATCGTGCCCCGGTTCCACCACAGGCTGGGGTCCAGCGCGATGTAGCTGTTGAACAGCGACGGTTCCTGTAGCAACGTCTCGACCACGAACAGGCCGGCCAACGATTCGCCGATCAACGCACGCTCGTCGGTGGTCGGGTAGCGCTGGCGCACCTGCGGCATCAGTTCATCGCGCAGGAAGGTGCGGTAGGCCGCCGAACCGCCGATGCGCGGCGCGATCTTCTGGTCCTGCGGGTCCTTGCTGGGGCCGGTCATGTCGCGGCGGCGCTCGGTGTTCTCGATGCCAACCAGCAGGAACGGACGCATGCTGCCGTTACCGGTCAGCACCTGCACCAGCCCCGCCACATGCAGGAAGTCCTCGCCGATGCCGCCGTCGGGCATGTAGAGCACCGGCAGCGGCGTGTTCGGGTCCAGCCCCCAGGGCTGCGGGCGGTAGACATTGATGCGGCGGGTCTCGCCCAGCGCCTTCGATTCGAGGGTGAAGGTTTCGCCGATCACCAACGGGGTGGCTTGCGTCGTCCGTGTGGATGGGGCCGGCTCGGCGGCTATCAGTGGCGCGGCGGAGACGGCGGACAACAACAGCGACAGCACGATGAAGCGCATGGGAGAACCCGTCCTGGGAAAGAGGCCGAGCATAGCGCGAGGTCGCTGTAGATCCACGCCAAGCGTGGATGGATCACTGTAGAGCCGAGTCCACGCTCGGCTTTGCCTTGACGCGAACTGCAGCCGAGCATGGCTCGGCTCTACAACACGTCGCTCTCGCGCGGACGCCAACATCTCGATCGTCGCAAATGCACCGATTTTCGAGGGTACGACTCGCAGGCCTTGCCACCATTGCAGGTGAAAGTGGAGTCTACATTCCACGTGCCGCGTCACAGCACGCTCGCCGCCACCAGCTGTCCTCGACAACTTCCAACGCGTTTGACCAAGCGCATGAGTACATGCGGCGCGCACTGTCGCTTGCTGCACCAGCGTGGCCTGCGCCACCATCGTCGCGCGTACGGATTCCGCATTCTCCTTCGGACTATCCTCATTGAAATCCAAGCGCGTGCGTAAACACCATGCAGCGCCACCGACAACAGGTGGCACCGGGCCTGCAAGCTCGTAATGACATTCACGCTGTTGTTTGCGCTCACCGGCCGACGCCGTCTTTGGATGGTGCCGGCGGGTGATCCGTCGGCCGTTATGGCGGGCGGTGCGTGGGGGTTTTCGGACCCGCCGGTTACTGCGTGATGTCATTCCGGCTTGCAGCCACGCATCGCCCGCCACCCGTCCTGCGCGGTGGCATTCCCACCCAAGCGCCGAGGAAGCCGACATGAACCAGCGTCCGCCGTATGCTTCAGATACCGCCAGCGTCAACGATGACGATGACAACCCATCGCCCGAACTGAGCACCTTCCTGGGCTGCCTGAAACGCATCCGCGCGGGTGAAGGTGCCGATGGTCTGCCCTGGCCTGAGGCCGACGTTTCCCCGGGGCATGGGGTTGCCCTGTCGCGGGTGGAACGGGCTGCCATCGGCATGCTGACCGTGGCGGAAATGCTGCACGCCGCCGACCGCTGCCGGGAAATGGCCACGCCGGACCGGCATCTGGACGCCGGGGTGGTGGAAGGGCTGTTCTTCGCTTGCCGCAGCCTGGCGGAACTGGTGTGCCGGGATGTGCGGGCCGAGTAGCCCGCTGCTGCAAAGCGGTCCATACTCGGGCCGGACCGGTCCATCGTCATGTTCAAACCTACAAGGAGGTACGCATGTTGAATGCAATGATCGTCGTCGCACTGGCCGCAGGCCCAACCGCATCCGCTCCGTATGGCGACTGCCTGCTCGCTAACCTCCAGCCCGGGCTGTCCGACCGTGCGGTGCAACTGGTGCAGCAGGCCTGCGCCGCGAAACATCCCGACAGCTTCGCTGCATCAGCTGAACTGGAGCGCAGATACAGCATCCAACGGCTGGCGCAGTTCGATGCGGATCGTGCCACGGCGGAGCGGGCCGCGAACGCCGCCGCCCGCGCTGCGAATGTGGCTGCCACCGTGGCGGCGGAACGCGAGGCAGCAGAGGCCGAGGCTGCGACGGCGAAGTAGCCTCCACAGGAGGTGGGGAACGCACCCATTGATCGCTGTCCAAGGAAAGGAATTCCCATGCAGATGACGTCGCTTGCTTTCGGCATCGCGCTGTTGACGAGTGTGTCTGTCGGCCCGGCACTGGCCGTTGCCGAGGCCACACCCGTGAAGGCGCGCACCACCGTGGAATCGCGGACGACCTGGCCAGCAGGCTCCGTCGAGGCCGCGTCCATTCTGGCGTGGGTCAAGGCACGGTCTCCCGGATACGCGCCCGTCACCTCTGGGGGAGAGATTTCTATTGTCCGCAGGCAGATTGAGCCGAGGCTAGTTACTCGAACATCCAGCGGCCCAACTGTGGAGCTGCCCGCCTCAGGGCGGCAGGGCGAGGCGATCACGATCACGAGTCGGCAGGCAGATGGCTCCATCGAAACCTGGGCCCATACAGGGATCGATAGCGGGTGGATGCTGGTTGAGTATCACTTCAAGCGCGGCTTCAGCCCCGAGAGCATGAACTAGTCCAGTTCCGCGCTGGTCTCCTGTACGGCCCTGGAATGCTCCGCGATCTGCGTCGGATTTTCGCCCCGCATCGCCGCTCCATGCCGCACATGCATCAAAACAGGCCGCCGCAGCGTTGACTATGCGGTGCTAGGATTCGAGCCACCTGTCCAGGATCCAACCGTATGAGCAGCTTCAACTTCTGGCATTGGATGATCGTGCTTGCGGCCGTACTGATCCCGGCCGGGATCGCCGCTGTCCTTGCCTATGTGCTATTCCGAAGCCAGAAAGTGAAGTCGTGAGCGACACGCAATCGTCAGCCCCATGCAACGTCTGCGCGCAGCCGCAGAATGGGGCGCAGATGGAGAATGAAGCGCGTTGCCTCTGGCCTTGAGGCGGAGGACGATCCAAAGAAAAAAAGGCGCCCCGAAGGACGCCTAAGTCTCTGAGTGCAATGGTGGGCCGTGTAGGGTTCGAACCTACGACCAAAAGATTAAATGGAAGTTTCCGATTCCTTTAAAAACAGCAAGTTGCGCAGTGGAATTTTTCCGCCCACTGAGCGTGGAACCTTAATTGTCCTATGCTAACTCGACAATTTTTCCGGCATCAGGGGATAGGCATGGACTCTACGACTCAGGCTCCGCCGTTTGACTACATCACTGCCCACCACTACCGGGCCATTCTTGAGGCAGACTTCGCGGAGATGCAGATCTGCCTTCAGGCAGGCGCATGGAAGGCTGCAATGGTGATGGCCGGCAGCCTGATCGAGGCCATTCTCATCGAGCATCTGGAATGGCTGTCATCGCCAGGCGACGAGGAGCGGCTACGCAAGATCATGCTGGCCGAAGCCATCACTCGCTGCGAGGCAGCTGGCGAAATCAGCGAAACAGCAGCGAAGCTCTGCAGCGCCGTGAAGGACTACCGAAACCTAATTCACCCTGGAAAGGTTGTGCGAGATAGCGTAGCGGCCCCAGACCAGAACAACGCATTGATCGTGACCGCACTCGTTGGGAAGATCACGCACGAAGTCGCAGCAAAGCGCAACGCCCGCAGCGGTTTCACGGCGGAACAAATACTCCGAAAAATCGAGCGTGACACAGGTGCCATCGCAATTGTCCCGCATATGCTGCGCCAGATCCGGACGCAAGAGAAGGCGCGACTTCTTCTTGACGTACTGCCCGCTGCCTATGCCAAACACAGCGCGTATGAAGAATTCGATTTCGATGAATCGCTGCTTTCTCGAATCTCCACGGCTTACCGGCTTGTGCTTAATGAATCACCTGAGCATGCGGAAGAAGCGGCAAGAATGTTCTACACGCTGCTACTAAGCGGCGACTCGACGGAAATCTACCGGCACAGCAAGGCCTTCTTCCGCGCTCCCGACGCCAAACACTTGGAATCCCAGGAAAGAGCTGCTGTCGTCGACTACCTGATCGGCAGCGTACTCCCCCTCCAAGATGAGGATGATGAATTCGCCCAGACAATAGGGATAGGTCCTTTCCTCACAGTGGACAATTTTGCACAGTTCTTGGCCCCCCTTCTGCGCCACGTGCTTTCAAGTCGGCCGTCGAAAGCGGCGAGAAATCACCTCAGTGTCGACTTGATTGCTCTTGCTGAGGATGTTCAGCCGGAGGCCAAGAAGCACCTCCTCCGTCTTGCCAATCTCCAGGAGAAGCGAGGCAATGCCAGCCACGCGGCCGATCTTCGTGAGTTCGCCGAATGGGTCGACTTCCCGTTCTAACGCCGTTCGCCGCACCCCGAGCACTTAAGGGAGGACGCCCGCCCGGCGCCGCCTGACGTCAAAGTCGGAGCTTAAAGATCATGACCGGCGACGGCATTCGCGTGTTGGCGATACTCACGACCGGATGCATGCCGGGATAGCCCTTGGCCATCTCGACGCGTGGCTCGACGGTGGTCCGGAGGAGGCGATGGCCTGCTGCTGGCTTCCTAGGCGCCCGCTTTGCAGGCGTACCGCATGAGCCGGGCTGTGAACAAACCGCGCAACAACTCCGAGCAGCTGCTGCAGCCGGTCGGCTGAGCGAATGCCGGCAGGCGTCTACCCTCCCAGCCGAAGGGCGGCTTGATGTGCAGCGTGGCCAACCTGTTCGCCCGCACCGCATCTCGATAGGCCTTGATCTTGGCCACATCCTCGCGCAGGCGGGGCTCGTGCCTAGTCACCCACATCTCGGCGCCGGCGCGACCCTGCTCGTAGCTGGTACACCAGCGGAACGGCCCGCCGGGACCATGCCGGTGCCGGTCGAGACTTGCGATCCAGATCCCGTCGTTCACCCGTTGCATCAGTACTACCATACTTTGTAGGGGTCGAAAAATTGCCTCAAATCACCTCGAAAGGTAACCGAAACTTTTTCTTTTTTATCAGACACTTAGGAGAAGTTTGGATGCGCGTGTTACCTGGTTACCTCGTTCCCGTGGTCACCTGAAAAATTGGCTCCGCCCGAAGGTGGCCAAAGGAGGCCACAGGGCGCCACGCAGACACCCCGTATCGCGCAGGGAACCGCAGGGCGAACAAGTGCCAGCGAAGCCCGGAGAACGCCGTACAGGGCCGGGGCTGGGCCTTGTTGCAGGCAGTGCAGAAAAGGCACCTTATGAAGTGCGCAGGCGTGGCGGGGAGACGAGTGCGCACGCCGACGTTCGATAGGCGCTATCCATTTGGTTGCCTACGTGAGCGTATGGGCGCGCTGAGTTGGGGCAGACTGTAGCCATTCATAGGAGGTCCGACGTGCCCCAAGCCCACCGCCTCGTTGCAGTCGCCCTTCGCGTGATCCCGGCCACCCAAGCGATGGTGTCGGAGATGCGCGCTCCACTTGATGCCTCTGGGCGACCGCAATGCGCCCTATTCCTGTCTATCGCAGAGCAGTTTGAAGCGACGGTCCTGCTGGCTCAGGCCGGATTGACTACTCATGCCGGCGTTCACGTCCGCTCGATGTTGGAAGCGCTGGCTGACGTGTATCAGCTTGCTTCCAAGAGCGATCACGTGCGGCGAATGCGCTACGAGCAGGCTCATGGCGAGAAGAAGCTCTACGACCGGATGCTAGCCACCGACCTGCTGGAGCCGCACGACCGTGCGATGCTGGAGGCGCGCTTGGCTGAGTGCTTGACGCGCTATCAGCCTTTGCATGAAGAGTTCCGCAGGGGTAAGCCTTCCCAGGCCGATCACTTCATCGCAGCAGGGCTGCCGGAATTGATTGGGCCATACACGATGCTATGCAGCTTCACCCACAGCGATCTGACTGCGTTGGCGCTTCGGCACCAAGGCGAGCGCGGGATGATCCTTCGCGCGCCCGTAGCATACGACGTGTTGTTCCTCGTCCTCTCGCTCGCCACCTACTCGCTGGTCCATGCTGCACGTGCACTCGAAGCGGTGGTCTACCTACCCGAAGGGAGCTATGGCCTTCACATGGCGAGGTTGGAAGCGCTACAGGACGAACTCATGGTTCTCAGGCCCGAGTTGCCGGAGGCCGACCAGGCAAACGAAAGCCGCCCGGAGGCGGCTGGTGCACAGTGAAGTGCGGGCAACAGCCGCGCAACAAAAAGCCCCCGCCGTGAGGCAGGGGCTTTGGTCGCTACAGAAGGCAAGGAAGGGTGACCTTCCTTCTACCGAGGTTTGGGCTTATGCCGCCCGAGGGGTGATTTCGTCGATCACATCGGCCAGCTCAGCACTGGTCGTCACCAGGTCGTAGTTGGACTGCAGGTTAAGCCACACCTCGGCCGAGGTGCCAAAGTAGCGCCCAAGGCGCAAAGCGGTATCGGCAGTTACGCCGCGACGCCCTGCGATAATGTCGGAAACGCGGGCCGGGGTAACGTTAATTTCATGGGCCAGAGCGCGGGCGGACATACCCAGCGGGGCTAGAAACTCGACGGACAGGATCTCTCCCGGGTGAATTGCGGGGAGCGCGGTGGCGGTTTTCGCGTTGGCGCGTGTCATGGACTTGATAGTTTCGCCGCACGTTGCGTGCGCGGCGCCTCCTATTTGAGTGTGAATACTTACGGAATGTTCCAATTGTGTGAAGCTGAAATTCGATTCTTAAATGAGACTCTACGTGATGGACTGAGGGTCTTACTTTGGAGGCCCGCGCCGGTGTTAGCCGGCGCTCCCTCTCCTTAGTGGTAATCGGTGACTTCTACATCGTAGGCGTCACCATCCTTCCATTTGAAACAGATGCGGTACTGGTTGTTGATGCGGATGCTGTGCTGCCCAGCTCGGTCGCCTTTCAACGCTTCCAATCGGTTGCCGGGCGGTGACTTCAAATCTTGTAACGTCACCGCAGCATTCAGATACACCAGTTTGATCTGAATCTGCCTCTCGATACCTGCCAGAGGTTTGACCTTCTTACCGCTGGCTATTCGTTCGGTATCTTTACTTCCATACGTTTTTATCACCGGCGCCTCCTCTTCTCGTAGCGACAGGCATATCGTATACCGATACACGGTACATTTCAACCCCCCCCCTCTTGACAAAAACCCTTCCCGGGCAGACGCCCCACTTGAGGTGGACCAGCAGCCCTTAAGCTGCGGCGCCCAGGTCGAAGGGGTTGAAGCGGATCACCTCATCGCCCAGCCATTCGTTGAGCGCGGTCAGCCGCGTTTGCAGTGGTGACAGTTCCATCGCAGTCCACACGGTCGCCGCCTCCCGGATCGAGCCAAAGCCGCCGCTGTTCTGCGGCACGATGCCCAGCAGCTGCGGCGGCGTGCGAAGGGAGGCAAGCATGTCGTCACGGGTCACGCTCTTGATGCCGGTGAATTCATCCTTAGCCGCAACCTCGCTGACGGGAATCAGCTTCAAACCATCCTTGCTCCCGCCCGGTGAGTGCAGGAACAGGTTGCGGAAATTGCCCGGTCCGCGTGACTCGCGCAGCGCGTTTCGGATCCCAACCGCCCGGAAGGAGGAACGCACTTGAGCGTGGAACCGCTTAGTTTTTCCGAGAATTTTTCCGGAGACACGAAAAAGGCGCCGCACGGGCGCCTAAGCCGTTGATGCAATTGGTGGGCCGTGTAGCAACCGAATTGACAACGCAAATTATTGATATAGCTACATATGTCCTAATCAAATCCCTCAATTGACTCGCCAACTGACTCGCTTTTGCGACGGCTGCCTCTGAAATCCCATTCGCTGATTTCTTGGGTTCCGGCACGGCCCGCACTGTGGCAGGGTGGTCGGGACACGTTGGCGGAGACCTAGATGGACACCTCTGAAACCGGCATTTCCCTCCAGGACGAGATCAAAACTCTTCGTCAACAGTTGGCAGTCCTTCGTTTAGACATCCTAGGAAAAGACTGGCTCACCGCTGACGAGGCCGCCCACTACTGCGGCGTGTCCGTTAGCCAGTTCAATGCCCACGCCCACGAATACGATCTTGACCCGCGCAAGTTCATGGGGAAGAAGCTCTATGCGAAGGCGGCTCTCTACCAGGCAATCTACGGCGCGAAGGCCTGGACGCGTCCATCCTCAACTTCCGCACCAACCCTAGCTGCGACCTCCCCTGAGATGAAGGAAGCGCTTGCCCGGCTACGGCGCTATGACGAGCGCAAGGGGAAACGCTAGTGCAATCTCCCGGCAAGCTAATGACCGTTGCAGAAGCGGCTGAGCAGAGCGAGTGCTCTGCCAAGACGATACGCAGAGCCATTGATGGCGGGCAACTCACCGCCGTAAGACTCGGGCAGAGCGCCAAGTCAGATCGCATCCATAGAGAAGACTTGGAGACTTGGTGGAACCAATGCCGCTTGCGACCTGTCGCAGCTTCCAGAATATCTGTACGTGACATTGCCACGCCACCGCTCGATACGGCGGAGGCGAGAATCGAGAAGAGGCTGGGAATCAGTGCTAAGGGCAAGACGGCCCCCCGCCGGCGCTAAGCAAAGAGGATCTGCAACGCCAGCGAGGTCCGGCAATGCAGAGAAGCCCTGCCGTCACCCGCGCTTTCGTCGGACCCTTCGCCCTGGGCCTGGCCTCCTTCGCCGGTTGGCGCGGCTCCAGCGCTTCCTTGATCCGTGTCAGATCCAGCGCCCCAGACTCAGCCAGGCGCCGCGCTTGTTGCTTCTGCTCGCGGGTAAGCGGCAGGCCACGCAGTGGTGGCTGCAGTTGGATCGGGGTGCTGTCCGTCAGCCGGGCGACGGCCTCGCGCAGAGGCAGCTCCGGATAGAGCCTTGCCGCGCACCAGCGCTGGGCGTAGCGCTTCGCCTGGCGGACGCTCGCCGCGCGCACTTTCTTCACTTGCCACATCTTCTGGCCTTCCATCCACAGGCGCACGCCGGCACCACCATCGGAAGCAGCGCCGGCTGTCTCTCGGCCGTTTTACCAGAGCGCCCAGCACTCACCGGTCTGGACCCAGCCAGAGGGCATCGGGGCACCAAGAGATACGCCTCGACCCGCAATACTGAACGACTAATAAATATCCGCAAAAGGGTGACCTGGGGGAATCCATGCTTAACAACGTTCTATTAGGTGAAAGTGGCATGGGTTCTCCGCCTTCAGCGCAATAGCTCGGTAAATCGAAAAAATCCTGCCGGCGGAGATGACCACCTAGTTCCATTTGACGAAACTGCCCAGAGCCCGCATGAAGAAATCCACAGCAATAGCCCTCGCTGCTTTCACAATTGCTTGCGTTAGCGCAATAGCTGCTCTGCATTTCTCTGGTGACGATCAGAGAACGCTCAAGACCGATGAAACACGCACCCCTCTCCGCAACAACAATGATGCCGCACCGAAGTCTTGGCCCAACATCGAAAGATTGGTGAGTGAGCGAAAGATATCAGCTCATGCAGCAAGACCCGAAATGGGTAGAGCATTCTCAATCAACCGAAGCGGACCGATGCGCCCCTCAGGGAACGCCCTCGATTATGCAGAAAGTCTGTTTCAAGCAGCGCAATCGGGCGACGCCGTAGCATCGTGCGACATTTTCCTGGCGACGTTAGATTGCAGCAATCAACTCCGAAACGTCGGAAAATCCTACCAAGAAATCGGCGCCGGAGAAAAATCAACACCCATGAAAAACACTGCAGCAGAAGACAGAAAAAGCCTACTCGAATGCGAGGGATTACTCACGAGCGACAAGTTTCAAAAGACGAACTGGCTGGAAAAAGCGGCCCAACAAGGATCGATCGAGGCGATGATCATGTACCCCATCAATCCAGACCATGTGCTAGGCGATCCGCAGGAGTACGCGATGAAACCAGAACTAGTTCAGAAATGGAAAGACGACTCTATAAACTATCTGAAGCTGGCCGCAGGACTAGGGAGCACCGACGCACTGTATAGCCTTTCAGACATATACGAAAACGGAGTCATTGCACCCGCGGACCCCGTAGAGGCCTACGCATACAGGCTTGCAGCAATAAAATCGACGAGGGCGGCAGACAGCCAAGTGGATCAAATAGAATTTGCCAAAAATCTTACGGACTCCCAACGAAAGCAAGCCAAGTCACGCAGCCAGCAAATCATAATTGACTGCTGCTCACACTAATACAACCAGAGCCTCTTGAATCATGGATAGAACCTCAAGAAGAAAAGTAAGTGTCGCCATCCTTGCGACCCTCTCATCAGCAGCACTGATAGTTCTGGCCTACACCGCGTTCGCGTCACAACCCGCCCGATGGGGGCCGATCTCCTGCCATTACTGCACCATGCAGATGCCGTATGCTCACCCCGGAGTCGAATCTGTCCTTAAAAGGTTTGTAGCGGATCCATATCCAAATCAAATTTCTTTTTTCGCAAGGCAAGTCGAAATTGGCGACGTAATCACGGTGTGCTCCCAAACCGTGTGCATCGACTACCAACTAAATCAATCTCGGAAATTTGAAGGCATAAAGTCAAGACCTGTCGAGACGCTAAGTGACGCTGATAGCGTTGGCGGCGTTGGCTCCGGCAGTGGCCGTGGCAGTGGCCAGGGCGTAGGTAGAGGCGGCGGATCCGACATTGGCGGCGGTAGCTACGGCGGAGGTGGAAGAACGGGAACCGTAACAGTTGGCCCCGGCGGACCGGTTCCGAAGCTGCCCAAAGGCTCACAAGAAATTTAGTGCCAAGAAATTGCTGAGGCGGCTGTTTTTAGGCCGCCTTTCATCATCAATCAGAATATCCTTAACAAATTTTCCAGCTGACAAACAACCCCCTATGGAAATCGCCATTTTTTGCGCAGTAATCGCATTAACTACTGGACTCCTTGGCGCGACTCCCCGCAAGGCGTCCTTAATGGGTGCGATCATGGCGTTCGCCTCTGGTTTCATCGCATTTAGCGTTGAGAATGGATTCACGGATTGGTTCGGACTCTACCGCGTCTCGGTCTTCGCGCTACTGTTCGCTCTGCCCGCTGCAATCATGTCATTCACTGTCGCCAAACTTAAGCGACAGGGTTGATCTTTGGAGAGCAGTTACACAGATCACCCGGCCCAGCCTCGGATACGTGACGGTGACCTGGGCGGAGTGGCACATGAAGCAATTCAATTACTTTCAGCTTCCGCAACGCGTGACCATGTAGACGTCTACCGGTAGCGCTTGGCCTTCACGCAAAGCCAACCCGCTCCAACTACAAGGACCGCCAGCATCCCCCGCAGGAATGCGAGCGTCGCCCACCAAGCTAACGTGGGATCTGCGCCCCGTAGTACGAAGAATTTCGGAGTACTGGTGCCTTTGGCAATCAACGCTATTGCCCGTTATCACGGCTGCACATCAGCACGACGGCGGCCCCCTGTTCTCCGCCGCGTTCCAGCAGTCTCTGGTAGTGCTAACAGAACAGATTGCAGGCGGATAGACTCCGCGTTGATAGCTATGCAGCGAGCACGTAGGGCTCGACAAGGCGGACGAGCATATCCATCGCGGTGGCGTTGTCCTCTGCACCACGCTGGCTGAAACCGGTCCAATCGGCACGGACCATACCGCGCAGTTCTGCCGGCTCAACAGGTAGCCAGCGCATCGGCCAGAACGGAAGCCGTCGTTGACCAACTCTTCCTCGCTGTAACTCGACAATTCCGTGATGGCTGGTTGCGCCTAGAACGCTGGAATAGGCGACCGAAAGGCCATCCTCCGGTCCCTCCAAATACTGCATGAAGCGTTCGCCGTCGAAGAGGAGAACCCCCGTGACTCCTGCGTCACGGTTAAACCGGGCTGCATCGTCTACCACTTCGTCCAGCTTTCCGTTGGACAAGCCGAGCTTGTCACCAGCGAGCACGTCGCTCGCTTCGCTTACATATACAACCGCCCGAATGGGCGTGCACACCTCCTTGGTGAGCAACAACCCTATCAGCCGCAATGGAACTTCTAGGTAAGATAAACGCGATCTGCGCAACGATTCAGCAACACGTGATACTGAACGGGGATGCTCATCACATAGTGACGGCAACGATCAGGGCAGTATCGGCAAAAATGCTCGGTACACCGCAATGCCCGATACAGGACTTTTCTACATTCTCGCCCTTGATGCAACACGAGATTGCGACGGCAGCCTTGACCGCGTAAATGCCGTCAGCGTGCGTTGCAACCACTGCAAGCACATCACCCATTCGAAGGTGCCGGAGCTGGAGACAATGCCCGGCGGCACTCTGCTCGCATGTGCGGGGTGCGGGGAAAGACAAGCCGTGAGTAACGCTCGGCTGGTGGAATGTGACCACATCCTGGGTGCTGGGACTCCATCCCCCCAAGCCGCCTGATCTGCCAGGCCGCCGGCCTGTGTTCGTAGACGGGGCTGATTGTCATCGAAGACCCGGAACAGCGCGGGAAGCCGGCCGGGTCCGGATTGAGCCAGGCGTCCACGCGCTCTCTGCGTACTGCCCCGTCTCAAAGGACGGGGCAGTAAACAACTGCTCAGAACCGGTAACCCAGCCCCAGCTGCACACCGTTCTGCAGCTCACCATCGCGGCGCTCGCCCACATAGTCGACCATCACCGACAGCCGCTCGCTGGCCCGGCTGGTCACACCCAGGTTCCAGCTCAGCACCTGCTCGCCTACCGTCTGGCTGTTGCTGCCGAACACCAGATCCGGCGCCGCCGCAAAGCCGGTGCTGTAGCGGGCCTGCGTATCCCCCAGCTCCTTCTGCCACACCACCCGCGCCCGCGGGGTGATGCGCTCGCCGT